>JAFSYM010000113.1 GCA_017450005.1 Clostridia bacterium | reverse complement strand
TGAATTGCATTGCGATGCAATGCATTGAGGGCGGGG
The DNA here is from genome assembly GCA_017450005.1 of Clostridia bacterium. Classification (GTDB taxonomy): domain Bacteria; phylum Bacillota; class Clostridia; order Oscillospirales; family Acutalibacteraceae; genus UBA1425. The sequence continues at coordinate 14,476 of JAFSYM010000113.1, read as the reverse complement.
TGAACCCCGCACCCCATTAAAATGGGTACGGGCGAAGCCCGTCCGCAATGCGCGCAGCGCAATTCACGACCGCAGGTCATTTCATGCCGCAAGGCAATTCACGCGCCGTCAGGCGCAATTCATGTCGGAATTTGTCTGCGACAAATTCCGCTTTACAGTTCATAGCTGCCGATATAGGCCTTTTGCTTTTCGGTCAGCGTGTCGATGGCAAGACCGGTGAAACGCAGCTTGCGCATGGCGATTTCGCGGTCGAGCTCGCGCGGGACGGAGTAGACGCCCGGCTGCATGGACTTGTCGCGGTTGTGCTGCACCAGGTACAGTGCGCTCACGGCCTGGATCGCGAAGCTCATATCCATGATCTCCGCAGGATGTCCGTCGCCCGCGGCGAGGTTGACGAGCCGCCCTTCGGCCAGCACGTTGATGCGCCGTCCGTCCGGCAGAAGGTAGCCGACGATGTTCTTGCGACGCGTCTTCTGCCCGACGGCCATTTCTGCAAGCGTTTCCACGTCGACCTCGACGTTGAAGTGACCGGCGTTGCACAGGATTGCGCCATCCTTCATCTTTTCAAAGTGGCGGCCGGTGATGACGTCGCAGCAGCCCGTGACCGTGACGAAGAAATCGCCGATTGCGGCAGCCTCATCCATCGGCATGACGGAGAAGCCGTCCATATACGCTTCCAGCGCCTTAACCGGGTCGATCTCGGTGACGATCACCTGCGCGCCCAGACCTTTGGCGCGCATGGCGACGCCTTTGCCGCACCAGCCGTAGCCCGCGACGACGACCTTTTTGCCCGCGACGATCAGATTCGTCGTGCGGTTGATGCCGTCCCAGACGGACTGCCCGGTGCCGTAGCGGTTGTCGAACAGATGCTTGCAGTCGGCGTCGTTGACTGCGATCATCGGAAAGCGCAGTGCGCCGGCAGCTTCCATAGCGTGCAGGCGGATAATGCCGGTCGTCGTCTCCTCGCACCCGCCGATCACGCGCTCGAGCAGCTGCGGATATTCGCTGTGAATCAGGTTGACGAGATCTCCGCCGTCGTCAATGATAATCTGCGGCGAGACCTCAATCACACGGCGCAGATGCGCGTGGTATTCCTCGGCTGAAACGCCGTATTTTGCAAAGATATTGACGCCGCATTCCGCCAGCGCAGCGACGACGTCGTCCTGTGTGGACAACGGATTGCTGCCCGTGACGTACATCTCGGCGCCGCCCGCGAGCAGCACCTTGCACAGATAGGCGGTTTTGGCTTCGAGGTGGATCGACAGCGCCAGACGGATGCCCTCGAACGGACGCGTTTCGGAAAACTCCGCCTCCAGAGAGCGCAGCAGCGGCATGTTGTCGCGCACCCAGTCGATCTTATCCCGCCCGGAAGGGGCAAGCGCAATATCAAGAATATCGTACATACTATCTCCTTTATCTGATCCGTTCAAAAATTCTGTTGCTCTCGAAAATGACCCGTTCCTCGTCGATTGTAGTCAGGCGGCGATGATCGAGCAGCACCTTGCCGTTGACGATCACGGTATCGACCTCGCTTCCGTTGGCGGAAAAAGCGAGCGAGGAAATCAGATTCGTCGGCGGATTCATCTGCGGGCAGGACAGATCGAGCAGCACAATATCCGCCTTTTTGCCGACGGCCAGCTCACCGATGGGCAGATCGAGCGCTTTTGCGCCGCCGGTTGTTGCGGCGGCGACCGCTTCGGCCGAGGTGACCGTTACGGGATCCTCGTGCGTGCCCTTGTGGATGAGCGCGAGCATGTTGATTTCGTGGAACATGTTGAGCGTGTTGTTGCTCGCGGCGCTGTCGGTGCCGAGCGCGACGTTGACGCCCGATTCCAGCAGATCCGGGACGGGCGCAAAGCCGTTGCCGAGCTTGAGATTGCTGGACGGATTGGTCAGCACGGACACGCGGTTGTCCCGCAGGATGCGGATGTCGTTCGGCGTGACGTGCACGCAGTGCGCCGCTGCCGTGTGACGCGAGAACACACCGGCCTTTTCCAGCATCTCCACGGGTGTGCAGCCGTATCTTTCGCGGATTGTCTCGATCTCTCCGCGACTTTCGGCAATGTGTGTATGGATGCCGACGCCCAGCTCCGCCGCCGTTTCGACCACCGTTTGCAGATAGGCCGGTGCGCACGTATACGGCGCGTGCGGCGCGAGCATGAATGTGATCCGTCCTTCGGCGGCGCCGCTGCCGTAGGCGAGGATGTCCTGCTTCGCCTCACGGATACGCCGCATGCCGCCCGCGTCGTCGGCCGTTTCGCCCTGCAGCCCGCGCGAGAGTACGGCGCGCATACCGCTGTCGGCCACGGCGCGCGCCGTGTCGTCCGGAAACATAAACATATCGAGAAACGTTGTCGTGCCGCTTCGCAGCATTTCGCACATGCCGAGCAGCGTTGTCCAGTAGCAGTCGCCCGGCTTCAGACGGTCTTCCATCGGCATGATGCGGTCAAAGAGCCATTTCTGAAACGGCAGGTCGTCCGCGCTGTTGCGAAAGAGCGTCATGTATGCGTGCGTATGCGCGTTGACAAGGCCGGGAATCGCAAATTTGCCGCTGCCGTCGATCACGCGCGCGCAGTTCTCGCCGCCGGTGCCGTCGAGTGAGACGATCCGGTCGCCGTCGGTGACGATATCGCAGTTCTGCACGGCAAGCGATCCGGCGCAGGGCACCATGGCACGAACGTTTTTGATCCTGATTTTCATAAAGCATACACCTATCCACTATAGAATACCTTATCATACCACATTCCGCCGAAAAATACAACAAATCATCTTGAAAAAAACGCAATAGAATGGTATACTTTTAAAAAATTCCGGAGGGAACCATGAGATCACGTTCGCAGCGTGCCGCCGTGCTCGAGAGTATCGTGCTGAGTGTGGCCGGGATCGGCGTATACAACGCCGTGATCCAGCTTCTGCTTTACCCGTTTCTCAGCCGGCGTCTCGGCGTCGAGGCATTCGGACAGGCGCTCACGCTTCTGTCTGTGCAGACCGTTCCGGCGATTGCCGTCGGGGCGGGGATCAACTATGCCCGCATGGCGAACGTGCCGCGTTTTGCGGCGGCGAACGGCGACTACAACCGGTGCCTGCTGCTGGGGCTCGGCGCTGTGGCCGGCGCCAGTGTGATGACGCTGTGCGTGCTCGGCGCGCCGCATCCGGCGTCGTTCGCGGCCTATCCGCTGCTGGGCGTGCTGATGACGCTGCGCTACTACGGCAATGTGGCGTTCCGGCTGGAGGTCAACTACCGAAAGAACTTCGTTTTCTATCTGCTGATCGCGGCGGGCTATGCGCTGGGGCTGCTGCTGTTTCGCGCGACCGGTCTGTGGGAGACGCCGCTGCTGTGCGGCGAGGCGGCGTCCATCGCCTATGTCGCGCTGGCAAGCTCCGTTTTGCGCCGCCCGTTTCTGGCGCCGTCGCCCCATGTGCGGCAGGTGCGCCGCTCCTGTATTGCGCTTGTTCCGTCGCAGTTATTTGCCAACCTGACGCTGCACGCGGATCGGCTGCTGATCGGCGCGCTGCAGAGCGGCACGCAGGTCACGGTGTTTTATACCGCATCTCTTCTGGGCAAGGCAATGGCCATGCTGACCGAGCCGATTGCGGGGGTGGCGATCGGATTTCTGGCGCGGGCAAAAACATTCGGGCGCAGAGGTTTTCTGCTCTGCGCCGCGGCGAGTCTTGCGCTGGGACTGCTGGTTTTCCTTGCCTTCATTCCGCTCTCGCCGATCCTGATCGGCCTTTTGTATCCGGACGCGGTCGCGGATGCGAAGCCCTATTTTCTGGCGGCGAACGGCGGACAGATCGTCTATTTTATCGCCAATCTCCTGCTGGTGATTGTGCTGCGTTTTGCACAGGAAAAGTATCAGCTGTATATCAACATTGCGTACTGCGGCGCGTTTTTTGCCGTTTGCATTCCCGTGCTGCTGCGCGGCGGTCTGGATGGATTCTGCACGGCTGTGCTTGTTCTCAACGTGCTGCGGCTGGCGGCGGTGCTGACAGTGGGCTTTTGTAAAAGTACGGATAAGCCGGAATAAGGATAGGAATGGTTTTATGAAGATTGGACTGCTGACCGTTTATTTTGCCGACTTCGGATCGTATTATCAGGCAGCCGCGCTGCAGAAATACCTGATCTCTCTGGGGCATACGTGCGAGCTGATCAACGACGACAGACGGGCGGTCAGGTCGCCCAGACTGGCGCTGGGTAAAATCGGAACGGCCGTTTTGCCGCAGGCGGTTCTGCGGCAGATCGCAGCGCGCGTGGACATGTACAGAGCGTTCCTGACACTGAAAAAGGACGTGGACGAGCTGTGCGTTTCACCGTCTGCCCTGCGGATCGGTCCGCTGTCCGGACAGTACGATTGTATTGTAGTGGGCAGCGACGAGTTGTGGTCGGCCACCAATAAAAACACACGCTTCATCCCCGAAAATTTCGGGATCGGTCTTTCCTGTCCGGTCATTTCCTACGCGACGTCCGGCATCACCCTGCACAATCCGCCGCAGAAGATGATGCGGAAAATCGCGCAGGGGCTGCGCACGTTTCGCGCGATCTCCGTCCGTGACCGGATCACGGCCGAATGGGTCGGGGAAATCTTGCAAAAAGATATCGACGTCGTGCTGGATCCGACGCTGCTCAACCCGTTTTTTGTCGGCAAAAAAATACAAGCAGAGCCCTATATCCTTGTGTATGGCGAGCATTTTTCAGACAATCAGATCCGTGCCATGCGGGCGTTTGCCGCGGAAAAGAATCTTCCGCTGTGCGGCGTGGTGTGGAAGCACGCATGGTGCGACCGGGATTTGCAGCTGAGCTGTGCGGCGGATCTGCAGAATAATTTCCGGAGCTGCGCTTATGCGTTCAGCTCGACGTTTCACGGGACGATTTTTTCGATTGTGAATCATGCGCCGTTCACATCGTTTACGACGCAGCTCAGAGGCAAAAAAGTCGCCTGTCTGCTCGAACAGCTCGGTCTGCAGTCGCGCCTGTTTGACGACGAAAGTGGCGAAATCAATCAGGCGCCGATTGACTATGACGCGGTGGACGACTGCTTGGAGCAGCAGCGTATCCGCTCGCGGCAGTATCTGGAAAACGCACTGAACATGGTTCGGAACGAGGTGTGAATATGCTTTGCGATGCAGAAAAATGTACGGCGTGCGCATCGTGTATAGATGCGTGCCCGAAGGGCTGCGTACAATTCACGTATGATGCGAGCGGGCACACGGTGCCGGTCGCGGATGCGCAGCGGTGCGTGCAGTGCGGACTGTGCGAGAAGGCCTGCCCCGTTCTACACCCGCCTCGAAAGCAGTCGATCCTGTTTCCGCAGGTTTACTGTGCGTGCAGCACAGACGACGATCTTGTGCATCGGGCGGCGTCCGGCGGCATAGCGACGGAGATTACCCGATACTTTATCCGTGAAAAGCGGGGCTATGCCTGCGGCGTCCGAAACGACGGCGACTTTATCCCGGCCTTCGTTCTGCTTGACGCCGAGTCCGACTATACCGCGATCAGCGGTTCCAGATACGTGCACAGCCGTGCGGACGGCATTTATGCGAAAGTGCGGGATTGCCTTCAAAAAGGCAGCGAAGTCTTTTTTTGCGGTCTGCCCTGTCAGGTGGCGGCCCTGTACGCTTTTCTCGGCACAGAATACGACACGCTGTACACGGCCGACATTGTCTGCCACGGCTGCACCGAGGAGCGTGTGTACAAGTCGTATGTCGATTTTCTTCGGCGCAGCAGGGGACAAGCGGACCCGATTGTCGGCATTGACTATGCCTGCAAGGACCGCGGCTGGTCTGTGCTCATCCAAAAGCTGATGCGCATTTCGTACGCGAGCGGCGAGCAGCAGTACAGATGGTCGCAGCAGGATCCGTATTTGTCGCTGTTTATGGACTGCGCCATATACAAGCCCGCTTGCTATACCTGCGGCTTTTCCCGCCTGCCGCGGCAGGGCGATCTGACGCTGGGCGACTTTTTCGGGATCGGAACGATGCGGAAAATCAAAAACCTGCATGCGGACGGTGTGTCGATGGTCATGGTCAACACGGTGAAGGGGCAGGAACTTCTGCGTCAGATTTCTCCCCGTCTGCGCATGGAAAAGCGCGACGTCCGGGAAGCCGTTTACTTCAATCTGAATCTGTGGCGCCCGTCCAGAAAGGGCGCGCTGCATGACGCGCTGGCGCGGGAGATGGGCGATCCGGACTGGGCGAAAATCTCCGAAAAATACTTCAACAACCCATCGGAAAAACGGAAAAGAAGCGTCCGCAAAGCGGTGAAAACCGTGGCGGGCGACAGGAACACAGCCAGACTGATGCTGCTGACGTACAAGCTGAACGGAACGGCGGCAAAGGCTGACGAGGCACTGAACAAACTGCGCAACGAATTAGAAAACAGCGCTGAAAATATCTGAAAAGGATGGAACAATATGGCACTCGACAAAAACTTCAAACCCGTGCTGCGCTTTATGGCCTGCAGCGATATCCACATCAAGGACGACCCCGACTGCGTGGAGCGCGCCCGTTTCCGCAAGGCGATCCGCTGTGCATATGCGCTCGCGCAGCAGAGCGAGACGTACAAAAACCTCGACGCGGTTTATGTGGTGGGCGACTTCGCCAACTCCGGCACCGAGGTGCAGATGCGCGCCGTCAAAAAGATTTTTGACGAGGAGCTGCACGACGGCACACAGTACCGCCTGACGATGGCCAGCCACGAGTATCACGGCGACGGCGAGGAGAACGCGCGCAAACGTTTCGGCGAGATTTTCGGACTGCCGCTCGATTCGCACGAGGTCATCAACGGCTTTCACTTCATCGCCGTGACGACGACGGACGGCTGCGACTTCCACGAAGAGCAGCTGACGTTCGCAAAAGAGGAACTGAAAAAGGCCGCCGCGGACGATCCGCGCAAGCCGATCTTTTTCTTCCAGCATCCGCACCTGACCGATACGGTCTACGGCGGCATCTACTGGGCGGATGAAAAACTGATCCCGATTCTGATGGACTATCCGCAGGTGATCGACTTTTCCGGTCACTCTCACGCGCCGATCAACGATCCGCGTTCGATTTTCCAGGATCACTTCACGGCGTTCGGCTGCGGCTCGATGAGCTATTTCGAGATGGAGGAGTTCGACAAGATCTGCGGCACGTTCCCGCCCGACAAGGAGCAGTGCGCACAGATGCTGATCGTCGAAGCCGACGCCGACAACCGCGTGCGCGTATATCCCTACGACGTGCTGACCGACCATTTCTTCCCGCAGACGTGGCGCATCGACGTGCCGAGCGAGCCGTCGACGTTCCTGTATACGGACGCGCGGTACAAGACGACGGCTGTGCCCGCATTCGACGCGGACGCCGTGCTGACCGCCGAAGCGGGGGAGACGGATGTGACGCTGACCTTCCCCCAGGCGAAGCCCGACGCGGACAGCGACTATGTGAACGCCTATCTCATCGTGATCCGCAATGCCGACAGCGGTGCAATCGTGCGGCAGGCGGGCATGTACTCCGGCAGCCATCTGTACAACATGCCGCAGACGCTCACGCAGACCGTCGACGGTCTGCAGCCCGGCACGGCGTACACGGTCGAGGTCTTCCCGGAGGGCTTCTTCCGCAACCGCAATCCGCAGGGCATCAAGGGCAGCTTCACCACAAAATAAGAGGTTCTTCACGGAATTTTCTGGGATGGTCAGATGTCGGTAAAGAGCGGTGTCATCGCGAGGAGCAAAGCGACGCGGCGATCCGTAACCCCGGCAGTGCATAAATGAACAAGAAGGAGAACGGATTGCCGCGCGCCATAAAGGCGCTCGCAATGACAAACAAGGGGACGTTTTATTATCCCACAAAAAACCGTGAAGATCGAAATAAGAAGCAAATCAGCCGGACGGAGCAGAACAATACCTGCTTCGTCCGGCTTTTACATTTTTCGGATCCTATATCAGATTAAACCGGCTGGATGGCTTGAAGACAAAGCGCCTTTTTGCGCAGCGTGATCGGATTGCTGCGGCTATACGGTTACTTTGACGGCGAAGCGGCCGTCCTTGTCCGGCGCGATGGTGGTTTCGCGAAGGCAAAAGCCCGGCGTCAGGCAAAAGCCGTCCCGCACATTGCCGCACAGGCGACCGCGCAGCGGCATGACTTCCGCCGTGCCGCGCACAACGGGGAGGATATAATGCGCGTTCCCGGCAAGCGCGGGCGGGACGCTGCCTTCGATCGTCAGACCGTCAGCGCGCAGCGTATATGTCAGCGTGCATCCGCTGTCCGGCAGCGTCGCGGTATCGAGGCCGCACAGCGACGCCCGGACATGGATTGTGACGGCGTCGTCCGCCGTTTCGAGATGCATCTGCGCGCCGAAATCGTGGATCTGCGCCGCTGTTTTTCCGCCGATCTGCGCCTCGATGCGCGGACAGGGGGAAATATGCGCGTCTGCGTTTTGCGGGAGCTGCTGGTTGTTCGGTTCGAGCAGCGCATATTCCGCCATGCCCGCAGCAATAACCGCGCCGCGCTGCCGATGCCACAGCAGACTGACCGCGCCGCCGCTGACGTGACCGCCGCGCTTGTAGCGCGCGTCATAGCCGGCGACGTCCGCGATATATCCGCCGCAGGCAGTCCTGTATGTGTCGAGTTCGGGATAGTATTTTGCCGCCGCCTTGTTGTCTGCCGCCGCGTCGGGCAGGACAAAGTCGTATGTGCCCGCGTCCAGTGCGGCCGCCAGCGCTTTGGCGTGGCAGAACGTGTGGTGCACGCAGCACGGTTCGCCCGCGGCGGCATAGTCCGGGCCGCCTGCGAGCAGCCCGCCGTGCGTGCATTTTTGCAGAAGTGTGCAATTCTGCCATGCCGCATCGGCAAATGCGGGATCGTCTCTGCCCAGACGCAGCAGCGCGTCCTGACAGCCGTCGGCGGTGCGGCTGCCCCAGTACGTCCACTTGAATGAACGTGTGCCGAAGCTGTCGTCCCACGCGCCGTCGGGCAGCATCCAGCGAAGCTGCGCGCGCCACAGACGGCGGCACCGCTCAAGCGCATCCGCGTCGCCGAACGTTTCGGCGTACCGCGTGAGCGACGGGAGCGACTCCTCCGCGTTGTAGCCGAGGTCGATCGGCAAACACCCTTTTGCCGTCCGCGCGTCATGCGGGCGGCCTTCGCCGTATAAAAGGCCGTTTTCACTCTCATGCGCAAAGCAGTAGTCCGCGAGTATACGCGCCGCAGCGAGATAGGCCGGCCGGTCAAAGTATTTCCCCAGCAGCGCCATGGCGCAGGCGTTGGCGGCATAGTAGTTGATGTACGCCGCCGAACCGACCGTGATGTTCCCGTGCAGCCATTCGCCCATGCCCGAAAGGCGCGTTTGCCACTGCTGGCGCTCGGATGCATCCAGCAGATCGCCGTGGAAAAACAGCGCGTCGTGCAGCGCGACGGCGGCAAAAACCGTGACGCCCTTCCACCCGGACGTCCGGTCGTTGCGCATGCTGCCGTCCGCGCAGCGCATGTTTTCGCCCCATGCGAAGAGCTTTTTTGCGGCGGTCAGATATTTCACGTCGCCCGTGCGTTCGGCCGTATACAGCAGCGGGTAGACCGCCTCGTGGCAGCGGCCGTGGATCGTTTTGCACGCGGGACAGAGGATGCCGCCGGAGAGCGACGGGTCCGGCGCATCCGACTGCAGCGCGCACAGCGCGTCGCACCATTCACGCAGCAGCGAAAAGAACGCGCGGTCAACCGTTTGCGCCGAAAGTGTTTTCATACAGCCTGCTCCTTTCCGGATGATTCCTGCTTTCACTATACCACACTTTTACAGGAAAAGCAAAAAGGATCATCGCGGAAAAACGGGGGACAGAGAAAAAAGCATAGTATAAGGAAATGTCACCGCGGGCGCAGCGGCGCGATCCGTTTTCCGGCGCATCAATCATGCACGGTTTTATTGGGTGAGCAGTAATGATAAGAATTGTGACAGAACTGTCACACTCCTGTCACCCGACCGTCACTCTGCCGCGATATACTGACAATGAGAATCAGGAAAGGAAGGATCGGTATGGGCAGACTTGCCGCATTGAAGGAACAATACTTCCCGTCGGACGCCAGCTACTCGCTGCGCGATCAGCTCGGCTATTGCGGCGGTATACTCGGCAACAGCATGGGGCAGGATATCACGTCGGATTATGCCGACATGTTTGCCAGGGATTACATGAAAATCGCACCGGAAAGGATCACGCTGTTCGACAACGTCGCGCTTTTCTTCGGCTTTCTGTCCGGCACTCTGTCCGGTTACGTCCTTGACACACCGGAAAAGCCGGGCAAAAAGTCGATGGCCAAACGCATCAGCGCTGTCACGCCGCTGCCGTTTGCTTTGGCCTCGGTGATGCTGTTTGTGGCGCCGTCCGGCAGTCCGGGTGTGAATTTCCTTTGGAAAGCGATCTTTCATCTGATCTTCAACATTTCGGATGTCTTTTACGATGCGTCGATGAATACGATGTCGCTGCGCATCACGACAGATCCGAAGGACCGCAGGAATTTCTATACGGTCGGCACGCTTTCGGCCGTGCTCGGCAGCATGCTGCCGGGCTGGATCATTCCGATCCTGATCGACAGAGCGGGCAGCTTTGAAGCGGAGAAAAGATACTATTTCTATACGACGCTGGTTTTTGCAGTCATCGGCATGATTTCGATGTTTATTCCGTATTTCCTGATGCATGAAAAAGTTCATCTGACCAAACGCACGGAAAAAGAAAAGCTGGTCTGGGATAAGCAAACGGTTCTGGCTGTTCTGCACAACCGCACGTTCATCATCACGCAGATCGGCACATTCTTTGAGCTGGTGCGCAAGCTCAGCTACCGGCTGCTGAATTATTTTTACAGGGACGTTTTGCTGGATTTCGACCTCAGCGCGCCGATGGGCGCTCTGAGCGGGACGCTCGGATACGTCGGTCTTTTGGTGGTACCGTTTCTGAACAAACGGTTTTCCGCACGCACGGTCGTTTCGGGCGGCTTTGCCTATACCGGCTTGTTCTTCACGCTGATCGGACTGCTGGGCAGGAACAAAAGCGTCGAAAAGCTGCGCCGCCTCAAGCTGCTGTTCGGCCTGCTGATCGCTTTTTCCGGTATGCCGAACCATGCGATCTCCGCATCGAAAAAGATTCTGGTCGGCAACGCGACCGACTACATGGAATGGTACGCGGAAAAAGAATACGGCAGACCGATCCGTGCCGAGGGATTCATCAGCTCGATCCAGAGTGTGCTCGGCAATGCGTTCAATGTGATCTGTACCAATCTGTACGATTTCGGGTTCCACAGACTTGATTATAATACAACGTTCGTCCGCACACCGGGCAAAAAGCCGGAGCATACCGACGCGACGATAAACGGGATTTTCCGCATGTTCATATTGTTCGGCATAGTCGGCAATCTCCTGGCTGCCGTTACATACCTGTTTGAAAATTTCAACGGCAAGCGCAAAGCGGCGGTGGACGCCGAGCTTGCCGGGATGCGCAAACGCCAGCAGCTCGTGGCAGGCGCGCAGGCCGATGTTGAAAAAGTGTAAATTTTTTCTTTGCATATTCCGTCGCAATTCGGTTCACACTACTGCCGAGCAATTGCTTGAAGGAGTGAACTGACATGAAAAAGAGTACGATACTGCCGGCTGTGCTCGCGCTGCTGCTGAGTCTGCTGCTCGCATCCTGCGGCACGGACGACGGCAGGCGAAACACGACAAGAACCACCACGACTGCGCGCGGTGCGGGAACGACGACCACGACGACCACGACGACCACGACGCGCAGGCAGATGGACGATGTGATCCGCGACAACGGCGAGACCGTTTCCGAGATGTTCTCCGAGGGATTCAGCGCCATGCGCGAGGACAGCATTCTCGATCCGCAGAACGGGATCATTTCCGACACCCAGCCCAACTAAAAAAGGGGTTCATCACGGATTTTTGTGGGATGGTCAGATGTCGGTAAAGAGCGGTGTCATCGCGAGGAGCGAAGCGACGCGGCGATCCGTAACCCCGGCAGCGCATAAATGAACAAGAAGGAGAACGGATTGCCGCGCGCCATAAAGGCGCTCGCAATGACAAACAAGGGGACGTTTTCTTATCCCACAAAAATCCGTGAAAAGGGAAAAAAGGAGCTGCCGCATGCAGGACGAACCTGAAGCGACAGCTCTTTTTTACATTTACAGGGCTGCCGTTTCCGACAGCCCCGCGCGTTTTTATTTTGTTTTGCGGATTAATACATGCCGCCGCCCTGTGCCGCGGCCATCGCTGCGGCATTGGCTGCCGCGTCTGCCTGCGGATCGGGCTTATCTGCGACGAGGCTTTCCGTCGTCAGCACCATGGAAGCGACGGACGCCGCATTCTGCAGTGCGGAGCGGGAGACCTTCGTCGGGTCGATGATGCCGACCTCGGCCATATCCACATACGCATCCTTGGCGAAATCGTAGCCGTAGCCGATCTTGCCGGAGGTGAGGATTGTGTTGAGCACGACGGAGCCTTCCAGACCGGCATTGGCCGCGATCTGACGGATCGGCTCCTCGAGCGCCTTGAGCACGATGTTGACGCCCGTCTTCTCGTCGGCGTCGTCTGTGTCGAGCAGCGCCCTGACAGCGGGAATCGCGTTAATCAGCGCCACGCCGCCGCCGGCGACATAGCCTTCTTCGACGGCTGCCTTGGTAGCTGCCAGCGCGTCCTCGATGCGCATCTTCTTCTCTTTCATTTCGGTTTCGGTCGCCGCGCCCACACGGATGACGGCCACGCCGCCGGACAGCTTCGCAAGACGCTCCTGCAGCTTTTCACGGTCGAAATCGGAGGTCGTGTTTTCGATCTGCACCTTGATCTGGGCGATGCGGTCCTTGATCGCACCCTTGTCGCCGGCGCCGTCGACAATGATTGTGTTCTCCTTGGAGATCTTGACCTGACGCGCCTGACCGAGCTGAACCATCTGCGTGTCGGCAAGCTCCAGACCGAGGTCGGACGTGATGACTTCGCCGCCGGTCAGGATGGCGATATCCTGCAGCATTTCCTTGCGTCTGTCGCCGAAGCCGGGCGCCTTGACGGCGACGCAGGTGAACGTGCCTCTGAGCTTGTTGACGAGGATGGTGGAGAGCGCTTCGCCCTCGACGTCCTCGGCGATGATGACGAGCTTCTTGCCGGCCTTGAGAATCTGCTCAAGCAGGGGAAGGATCTCCTGAATGTTGGAAATCTTCTTGTCGGTAATCAGCAGCAGCGCGTCGTCGATGATCGCTTCCATCTTGTCGGTGTCGGTGACCATGTAGGGTGAAATATAGCCGCGGTCAAACTGCATACCTTCAACCACGTCGGAATCGGTGACGGCAATCTTGGACTCCTCGACGGTGATGACGCCGTCGGCGGTGACCTTTTCCATCGCGTCGGCGATGATCTGGCCGAGCTCCTCGTCTGCGGAGGAGATGGTGGCGACTCTGGCGATGTCGGCCGAGCTGGTGACGGGCTTGGAGTTCGCCTTGAGCGCTTCGACAGCGGCGGCGACAGCTTTGCTGATGCCCTTCTTGACCGCCATCGGGTTTGCGCCCGCGGCGACGTTCTTCATACCCTCGCGCACAAGCGCCTGGGCAAGCAGCGTAGCGGTCGTGGTGCCGTCGCCGGCGACGTCGTTGGTCTTGGTGGCGACTTCCTTGACGAGCTGTGCGCCCATGTTTTCAAACGGATCCTCAAGCTCGATATCCTTGGCGATGGTCACGCCGTCGTTGGTGATGAGCGGCGCGCCGTATTTTTTGTCGAGCACGACGTTTCTGCCCTTGGGGCCGAGCGTGATTTTGACGGTATTGGCGAGCTTGTCAATGCCTGCCTGCAATGCTTTTCTGGCTTCTTCGCCGTAAATAATCTGTTTTGCCATGATTCAGTTCCTCCTGTCAGTCTTCCACGATGGCGAGAATGTCGCTCTGGCGGACGATGGTATATTCTTCTTTATTGAGCTTTACCTTGGTGCCGGAGTACTGTCCGGTGATGACGCGGTCGCCGACCTTGACGTACATTTCAACTTCCTTGCCGTCCACGACACCGCCCGGGCCGACAGCCACGATTTCCGCGACCTGGGGCTTTTCCTGCGCGGAAGGGGCAAGAATGATCCCGCTCTGGGTGGTTTCTTCGACCTCGACAGCCTTGACGACGACGCGGTCTGCTAAAGGTTTGAGTGTCATATTTATCCCTCCATTGACATTGATGACATAGTTTTAGCACTCTTTAATCCCGAGTGCTAAATTCATTGTACCCCCTTTTTCAGGAAAAATCAACCCCTTTATGCAACATTTTCAAAATGTTCATAATTGAACCAGATGATACTTTTGCGGGGGTGGCTTTCCCGTCGTGCGGTTATGCACGGCTTATGTAAAGCGAAATTTGGCAATCTGTTTTAACTTGTTGGCGAGCTTCTTTTGGCTCCCCTGTGTAAGGGGAGCTGGCGCAAAGCGCCTGAGGGGTTGTTTGCTGTTTGTCCGGAATGTTGCTAATACAAGTCTTTCGACAGGACACAATCCC
>JAFSYM010000112.1 GCA_017450005.1 Clostridia bacterium | reverse complement strand
TATCAAAAAGCAGCAACAATCCCTCAGTCATGCTATCGCATGACAGCTCCCTTTACACAAGGGAGCCTTTGCTTGGCCTATTTCGGTCAATGTTCATGACGGCAAAAGCGTTTTGAGTTTTCAGTAAAACGATTTTTGCCGCGCGCCATAAAGGCACTCGCAATGACAAACAAGGGGACGTTTTCTTGTCCCACAAAATTCCGTGAAGAGGGCCTTTTTTGCTATCTGCCGTCAGCTATCCGCAACCCGCTTTTCTTACTTCGAGCGGACAACGATCTTTTTGTACTGCGCCTTGCAGTTTGCGCGGTTCAGCGCGCTGTCTTTGCGGCAGCGGCGCAATGTCTGCTGCTCTTTTGCGCCGCGTGTATACACGCATTCGGTCTTGCCGAAGAACGGTTCCATAGCCTTGGCGAACGCCTGCGCGTCCTCTTTCTTTTTCTCAAACGCCTGCGGCACCGCGTATGCGCTCTTATAGTCGCGTCCCTGCGGCATGAAGAGATAGCGCGGATCGTCGATTGCCGAAAAGAGTGTGCCCATTGCCCGGGAAAAGACCATCTTATCGTGCTGTCCGGCTTTTTCGAGCGCGGCGTAGACGCTGTCGCGTTCCGGCATGGCGCGGACAAAGACGGTACCGCTGCCCTGCATGGCTTTCTGCGCGCGCAGTGCGGCGAGTATTGCCTCGCCCACGCCGCAGAAGTAGTTGTCGCTCCTGCGCAATTTGTTCCATTTGCCGAAGAAGACGAGCGCGGGAATCAACGCGGCAGCGGCCAGAATCTTGAACGCTTTCGGCAGCAGCAGGAGAAGCACACATACCACCGCCCAGATGATTCCGCGGGTCAGAGCCTTTTTGGCGGGCTTGTCGGAAAAGGCTTTTACCGGTATCTCGCACACATCGAGCACCTGCGGCGCGGGATCGTCGCCGAGCGCTTGCTGCCAGAGCGCAACCATACCGCCGCGCTGCTGTGCGCGTTCGAGCATTTGGGCGTTGACAGTACGGATCGCGTTTTCGTCGTACGGCGGCTGCGGCAGAGACAGTCTGTCTGTACCGCTTTCAATCCACGGTTCGGTGTAACTCGGCGCGAGGAAGCTCGAAAAGCGGCGTTCCATCATGTCGAAGTCCGCACCTGCGTTGCCGTCCGAGCTGTCCTGCGGCTGCACGGTGACGAGGTGCCAAATGTTGGACGCCTTGTCGGGCTTTTTCTTGTCGATGCGGATGGCACGTCCGCGCATCTGATTGGTCAGCATGAAGCTGCCGACGTAGCTTGCAAGGATCAGCGTGTTGATGCACGGCGCGTCCCAGCCCTCGCCCAGCAGCGACGCGGTGCCGATCATCACGCGCAGCACGCCCTGCTCGAAAAGCTGTGTGAGTACGGAAACTTTATTCTTGTTGGAGCCGGCGAACTGCACCGTGCAGTACGGCACGTCCGGCAGGGGAGAGGCGGTGCAGGCGATTCCCTTTTCGGCGGCGCACTGTTCGGCGGCCGGCAGCACGTCCTGCGGCAGGATCACCAGTGTGCCCGAGAGCAGCGCGATCGGCACATGCTGTCCGATCGTGCGCCGCACGGCCTCAAAGATCGGCACGGCGCCCATCACGGTCAGCGGCGAATCCGAGCCGATCAGGCTGAGCTGCTCCTTGCGGATATAGTCGGTCAGAATCAGCGTGCGCATCTCCTCGCCCAGCACGGTCGATTCGCTCGCCATGATTGCGCGGATGCTTTCGAGCTTGCCGGCGGAAGCGAGCAGCATTTTGTCGATCTTGTCCGTTGAACGCAGGCAGACTTTTCCCTTTTCCAGCACGGCGTGCCGCGCAAGAATCTGTGTGAGCGGTTCGGTGATTTCTTCAGAGAATACGTCTTTGTTATCGAGGACGCAGCTGACCGCGTCCTGCAGCAGCGTCAGTGAGACGCTTTCCTGCTCGGCCGCGATGGAAAGTGCATACGCGCCCGGCAGATCACGCGGCGCATTCTGCCAGGCGTCGCGCGCCTGCCGCAGCAGACCGCTTGCGGCGATTTCCCTTGCGGCGGCCATGGCGTTTGCACGGTGCGCGGCAAGAATCTGCGACTCGTCTTCGGTTGGCATATTGAAGTAAACGTAGTCCTGATGCGGGCAGAGCGTCTTTTGCGCGACAAGCTGCGGCACGAAAATTTCCTCGTCCACTTCGCCGCACACGCGCACATAGTTGTCCCACTCGGCGGGCGTGCTGTCGTAGGGCGGCGTCGCGGTCAGCGCGATCACCTTTACACTCTGGCCGAGCTGCTTGAGAAATTGCTCGAGTGCCTTCTGCCATTCGCGCCGCAGATGGTGCGCCTCGTCCAGACAGATTGTGGAGATGCCGCTCTGCCGCATCACCTGCATCAGATCGAAGCCCGTGAAGTCCTGCGCATCAGCTGCTTCGGCCGATTCGGGATCGTCCTGCGATTTGTACGCTGTTTTTGTCATGGCGGCGTGCAGCGCCTGATACGTCACGCAGGTCAGAAGCTGCGGCGTATGTAAATCCTCAGACACGAAGTCTGCTTCTTCCGCGCCTTTGGGCATAAAGCACTCCGCGAAACGCTCGCCCCACTGGCGGCGGATTGTGACGGACGGCGCGAGGATGAGCGCAGGCTTGCCGAGGCGGCGTACCAGCTCCAGCCCGAGAATCGTTTTGCCGCTGCCGGGCGCCGCAACGATATGGATGTGGCCGTCGCGCAGGTGCGTGTTGGCCTTGTCGAGCACGGCCTGCTGATAGGTGCGGAATGTCCAGGCGAAGCGGACTTTCTGAAAGGTCTGCATGATCGATCCCGTCCTTTGCATTTTTTACCAGTATAACACAGCGCGCAGAGAATAGCAAAGGAATTTTGCCGTTGCTGCCCGATGCCGCTGCACTCGCTTTCCGTGATGCACCCAAAAAAGCAAAAGACGCCCCCTGTTTGTCTAAAACAAGCAAGGGGCGCTCCGAAATCCTGTTATCGCATCATCTGCAGGGGCGTGCCTGTAATCAGCATATAGAGCAGTTCAAATGCGTCGGCAAACGGCGCGGCCAGAATGGCGAACGGCGCGACTACCGGCATGAAAATGAGAGAAATCGGAAAAAGCCACATCGTCGGCGCCATAATCAGAATCTCCATCCACGCAGACAGACGCTGTTTCGGATTGGCTGCCGCAGAACGTACCATCAAATCACTGCGCGCCTTCGCCGTCATAACGCAGACCTTGGAGGTATAACGGATGTGCCGCATGACGTGCAGCGTCAGCGTTCCTTCGCCGGAAACAGCCGTATAGCAAGGCGAACCGTCCTCGGCTGCGCGCATCTGCACGCCGTCCCATGACGCGGACAGACGATTCTTCAACTGTTCCCACTTGGTCTCAAAGACGAGTTCGTCCCCCTCCACACAGTAGATCACATAATCCTGCGCATCCTCATCCTGCTCGCGGTAATGGTTGATGCAGGCAGAAATTTCCTCGTCCGGATAATGCAGCTGCAATGCGCTCAGATCCTTTGCGCCTTTCTCTTTGAACGTACATCTGACCGGGTCGCTGCTGCCCGTTTGCAGCAGACCGTCCAACTGAATGCTTACAGCGGAGGAAACATATTTGCAGTCGAGCTTTGCAAACAGTTCCACGCGATTTCCGTTCTCCTCGGCAGGCAGTTCCACGATGATGTCGGCCGGATCGACAACCGGGATAGCCCAGGTAATGTCTTCGTCGTCTTCGTCCTGGAAGAACGTAATCTGCAAGGCGTCAGATACGCCGCAGACGGATTCTCCCGCGCGGATATACAGGTATTCGCCGTCATCCGTTCCCGTGAACACGATGCAGTCTTCTATCAGCGCATCCGCATTGTCCGCCGCTGACGCAGGTACGGCAAGACTGCACAACAGCGCGATCGAGATGAAGATAGAAAAACACTTCCGAAATGCTTTCATAAGACAGCCTCCTTTTTCGTTCACGGTTTTCCGTGCAACAGATACCGGCGGGGTGTCATCGCGAGCGAAGCGTGGCGATCTCCCGCAGATGCCGGTTGGGAACCGTTCGAGGGAACCGACATCGTATGGAGATTGCCGCGCCCCTTCGGGGCTCGCAATGACACCTTCTCTTCTTGTCAGCCTTTTGCACGGAATTCCGTGATGAACCTCCTTTTTATGGTTCAATTTACTTTAATGTCACATCCCAGCCGCCGGCCAGATACCGGGAGATCAGCGTGCAGTCGCGCAGCGACACGATATGGTCGCCGTCCACGTCCGCGCGTTCCGCGTCGACTGTGACGTCCCATCCGGCGAGAAAGCGCCGGATCGCGATCACATCCTTGAGATCGAGCGTGCCGTCTGCGTTCGCGTCACCCGCGACGCGCGTGACGACCGTGACGGAACCGCCCTGTGTGCTAATATTGGCGATGGTCTGCATTCCGGCATTGAAGGTCGAGATCGGGTCAATCGCCGCGGAGATGGCGGTCGTGCCGGCCTCGGCGTTCTCTTTCACGAGGAAGACGAACGTGACGAGCGTACCCGTTGCGGTGTGATCGCTCTGCGCGAGCGCATCGTTCCACAGCACCGTATACGGCATGGCGGCATAATCATTGCCGCATGTAAATGTACCTGTACCGAGCAATCCGCCGTCCTGTACGTCTGTGAGCGTCAGCACGCTCTTGTCGTATACAAGCAGCATCCGCATCGACGCGACGCCCGGGTTTTCCGTCAGATTCACCTTGACCGTGACCGTATCGCCGGGACGGGCTGTCTCGTCGGAAACAGCGAGCGCAAGCCTGTTCGACGGCTGCGGCGGGTTATCGGGATTGTCGGGATTATCGGGATTGTCTGGGTTATCGGGATTGTCCGGGTTATCGGGATTGTCCGGGTTATCGGGATTGTCCGGATTATCGGGGTTATCCGGATTGTCGGGCGTACCGGGTTCGATCACGTCGAACTGCGTGTGATCACCGCTGCACACGGCAAAGTCGATGCCCGATTCCTCGGCGAAGGTTTCCAGCAGGGCGTTGCGCGCGTCGGAGCAGATCGTAAGCCCCGGATCGGAGACCGTGAAGCCGATCTGCGTCACATCCGACGGAATGTGCAGATAGCGAACGGGGGATCTGTGTACCGTACCGCCGTTTGTATAGCTCGTGCCGCCGGAAAGAATGATTCCGGTCAGCGTTTCAGCCGTCTCTTTTTCGAGGCAGAGGACGCGCAGGTTCTTCGCGTACATGAACGCGTTGCGCAGCCGGACATTGTTGGACACGGTCGACGGCAGTGTGTAAACATCCATCGGCGCATTCGGCGGGTAGCAGATCAGCGTAGTCTGATCGGCATTGTAGAGCACACCGTATGTATCCGTGCTGTAATAAGTATTTTCGTCTGCCACATGGATTTCCTGCAGAGCCGGCAGATTGTAGAATGCCGTCTGCATCTGAAGCGTCTTGTTGAGATTTGGGATATTCTCATACCCGTAGGACGCCGGCAGCGTCACCGTCTGCAGGAAGGCATTGTTGTGAAATGCGGATGTGTTCATCCGCGTCGTACCGCCGGCGATCGTGTAGACGGTATCCGTCTTGCCGACCGGGTAATCAATCAGGTGCATCCCTTCGTCTGTGTATTGGTACAGTACGCCGTCCGTGTCGCTCCAGTAGGTTCTGTTGCCCGACGCCACGTCGTAGCTCTTCAGATGTCCGAGCGTGCGCAGCGCCGTCAGCACTCTGCCGGAGTCGTCGTCCATCGAGACGGGGATCTGCAGATGCAGCAGGTGTTCGTTATAGGAAAAGGCTTTGGTCGCGAGCGTCTGTACGCCGGACGGAATGGCATAGTTCGCGGTCGTCTTTCCGGCGGGATAGAGCACAAGCGTCGTTTTCCACATGTCGAACAGCACATTATCCACAGCCGTAAATGCGCTGTTGCGGCTGTCCACGGCGATCTCGCCGAGCATCGAAAATCCGGTGAACGCGCCGCTTTCGATTGCGGTCACCGTTTCGGGGATTTCCAGCCGGCGCAGCATACCGTCGTCGGCCTCTTGCGCGTTCGCAAAGCTGCCGAGCGCGACGACCGGATAGCCCTGATAGCTTTCGGGGATGGTCATCGTGTACGGCTCTTCCATCTCCCAGTTGAGGTCGGTCAGACGCACGCCTTCGATGCGCTCCAGACCGTACGCGCCGACGGATGTCACCAGTTCGTAGGCAAACTGCAGTTCGTCCGTTTCCAGCTCCGGGATTTTCGGATCGGTATAGCGGCGCTCACGCAGGACGGAGTGGTCGTCGTTGCAGATTTTGAACGGCACGCCGTACTTTTCGGCATAGGCCGCAGCCTGCGAACCGCTCGTGCCGCAGCAGATCTGCATCAGCGTTTTCGGGATCGACGTCAGGCGGATCGTCCGGACGCTCGGCGGGATGTGCAGCGAGATTACGCTGCCGTCCGGTGCGGACGCGCGCGCGAGCGAACCGATCGGCGTTGTGGTCGGCGGATCGGCGATATTGTCATCCGAGAGTTTGAGGAAACGCAGCGTGACCATATTTTGCAGCGCGTATTCGCCTATAAAGTCCACGTCCTGCGAAACCGTATAGGAGACTGCGCCGCAGCTCGGATAGCGCAGCAGATGCTTATCCGCTCTGTTTTTGGTGTACAGCACGCCGTATTCGTCGGCTTCCAGCGCGATGTTGTCCGGATCGACGACAATGCGTTCGAGCGCCGTCAGGTTGACGAGCTTCGAGGCGACCGTCACGTCCGTGAAGCTCGCGGGCAGCGTCAGCGTGCGCAGATGCGCGGCATTCGTAAACGCGCCGACGGAAACGGCTTTGACGCCTTCGGGGATCGCAAACGAATCGTCCTCGCGTCCGGCCGGGTATTGAACGAGCGTTTCGCCGTCCGCGGAGTACAGTGCGCCGTCGACGGACTTGTAGACGGGATTTCCTTCCTCCACCGTGATCGCGGTCAGGTTCTCATTGACCAGCGAATAGGTCTCGATCGTCTGCACGCTCGCGGGAACGGTCACAGACACGAGATGATTCGACTGGCTGACGAAGGATGCCCGGATCGTCGTGACCGGTTTGCCGTTATACTGCGCGGGAATGGTTGCGGACAGAGGAGCGGCGTCCGGCACGTTCAGAAGACCGATCACCGCATAGGCGGTTATCGTACCCCCGTCGGCAATCGGACTGAACCAGAAATTCTCCGTGCTGTAAATCTCCTGTGTCGGCGGCATGGGCTGGTCGGGATAGTCGACCGGCTGGGCGGGATAGGTGTGCGCGCCTCTGCAGTTTTCGAGCGTGCCGCCGGCGTTTTCCACGGCCGCACGCAGTGCGTCCGTCATATACACGCTGCACACCGTCATACCGGTCGAACCGACCGCTTGAAGAAAGCTGAAGTCGGTGTACTCTGTATGGTTTTCCATGTCGGCAATCATCGTCGACGCCATGTGGATTCTGGATAGATTCGGGCATACTGTGACCGACTGGCTCTCCGCGGCATACACGCCCTCGCCGAAGACCAGCGTCTGCAGCGCGGGGCAGTTTTTGATCGCGCCGTTTGCAAGATACAGACTGCCCGTGTTGCTGCCCGCAATGGTCAGCTTTTGCAGATAGGGATTTTTCAGAAACGCGCCGGAATCAATTCTTTTCGCGCCGGGGAAGGTGACAAATTCGGTATCCTGTTTCCACTGCGGATAGCGCAGCAGACGGATACTCTCACCGACGGAATGATTGCCCTTGTACAGCACGCCGTCGACCGAGAAGTAGAACGGGTTCTCCGGATCAACTTCGATCCAGCGCAGATACGGGCAATTGTCGAGCGACTGCGTGTCGATGTCCGTAATCGTCTTGGGAAAACGGATGCCGAGGATGTGATTGCTGTAAGTCTGAATGCGCTCAACGCGGATGACCGGATAGCCGCGGTACGTTTCGGGGATGTACATGTACCCGGCATAGGAGTAGCAGTACGTCTCGCTCACACGGCGGATGGAGACGGCGTAGGTGTCCGCCTGTTCGGCGGTGGTTTTTGTGCCGTCACGGTTGATGTAGTACACGTCGTAGTCGCCCTCGTGCACATATTCCATCACGTTGAGCGTCGCGCCGTCCGGGAACGTAACAGTCTCGTAGACGAAATTTGCCGCAAACGCCATGGTCGTCGTGCCGCACAGCAGTGCGAGCGTGAGCAGCGCTGCCAGAGCGGTGCGCAGAGTTTTTACGGTTTTCATAAATATGCCTCCTCTTTCATTTGTGTTCGATGCAGAGAACAGGTTCCGCTTTGCACACATATTCAGAGCATAGGTCATCTCCCCTTTACGTTTTGTAATTACATTATAGTCAATATATTGAGTATTGTCAAGATATTAAGTATGTTAAGATTTCATCGGTGATGAAAATGATAAGCTATAAACCGTTTTACGAGACGTTATTTAAAAAAGGTCTGACAGAGTACCACCTGATCTATAAACTCGGCTTCTCGGCAAACACGATCCATCGCATCAAGCACGGCGAGGCGATCAGCACCAAAACGCTCGACGCGCTTTGTTTTGCGCTGGACTGCGACGTGCAGGACGTACTCTGCCATGTGAAGGACGAGTGAGCGGGTTACGCACTCATAAACCAACCGGCGTCATTCCGAGCGCGCAGCGCGTGGGAATCTCAAACAGAAGACGGTAACGGCATCGTTCCGCCTCTGCGCATTCCCGACGGGAGCATAGTCCCCGCGAAACCGCACGGCCATAAACCAAGGCAGTGTCACAGCACGGACAATCCGAAGTGACGTTCATTGTCTTTGCCGGCTTTCCGTGCAAAGCGTTTATTTCTTTTCCGTACCGTACACTTCCGAACCGCTGCGCATGTGCTCGACGATGAGGCGCAGGTCGTCAAGCGTCTTCGCATTTACGGTGTATGCGTTTCCGTCGTGGTTAAAGCAGCACTGGTATCCGCCGTTGAATTCGGACACGCCGCAGAAATACCCGCCGATTTGCTCGGTCATTTCCATCTCCTTCAGGTGCTCGTTGGTGTAGCCGACCATGATGAAAATGCCCTGTATTTCAGGATCGTTCATCACAAAAATCACATACGGACAGCGCGGTTGATAGTACGTGCTCAGCAGCACTTCCCGTACCCTGTAACCCTGCGGAAGCATTGTCGGTACAAGGACGTCCGCTCCGGTCTTGCGCACGAACTGCCGGATCGATTTGTATTGCAGCGCTTCACCGTTGTTGCCCAGGGTCAGATAGTCGCCGAAGTCTATTTTGGAACCCGGTCCCTGCTGAACCAGATACGGCATCCACTTTTTCAGCAGAGATTCGTCGTTCGTGCCCATCGGTATCATGGCCGCGCTGACCGACGCGATCAGCAGCGCGACGATGGCCGCGATCAGCAGCGGTCGCCATCTGCGGCGTTTGCGCATCAGCGCATGCTTGCGCAGCACGTTGTCGATGCCCGCGCGCACTTCTTCGTCGGTTTCCGGCTCGATGTTGTCAAGGTCGAGGATCATGTCCGTGTACGCTGCCACCAGATCCGGATCCGGATGGACGGAACGGGTCAGCTCTGCGTCCATCGCAGCGCGCAGATGCTGCGCGAGAAGAGAAGCGTTTTTCATTTTGTTCCCTCCTACCTGAACGTTCGCATCAAAACGAGCAGACAAAACGCCGTTTCGATCATGCGTGTAATTTTTTGCCGCAGGCGGAACACGCGCATATTGAGCGCCTGCTCCGACACGCCGTAATCCTTTGCGATCTCGGCGTGCTTTCTGCGTCTGTCATAGATTTCAAAAAACAGCGTGCGTTCTTCCGCCGTGAGTTTTGCCAGAATCTCCTGCTTCTTTTCCTCAATCCGTTCGTCCCCGATCCAGTCCGTCTCCGTGATCTCATACTCCCAGTTTCCGCCGGCCGGATAGTCGTCCGCATTGTCGATCTGCGTTTGCGCGCGCCGTTTCTGCTTCTGTGTTTCGTTACGGATCTTGTTCAGCGCGGTTGCGTACAACCATCGCCGCACGTCGTCCGTGTCGATCGGCGCTTTGCGGCAGAAGGTCAGAAACACGTCCTGCGTTATATCCTGCGCATCCTCGCGGCTGACCAGCTTCGACAGGCAGAAACGGTAGATCTCCCGGTAATACGTGCGGACGACGTCATCCGGATTATTCGATTTCTGTTTCAATCGGACATCGCCTCCGCATCATTTGTCTGATCCTATTGTATCATGTGTGCGAAACAACTTATTTTTCTGATAGAAAAATAAATTCGGCATAAAATACAAACTTTTTCCGGCATTTCGGTCAAAAGGGAGAACTTGGCTGTTTTTAAAAAAAGCTGCGTTATATTTGTAAAGACGCAAAATATTCTATATATACGCGTCGATGTATACCCCCTTCATCCCTATCAAATCATACGCGTTTTACGCCGTCAACCGAATCTGCAAAAACGTCGCCCGAATCTGCAAAAACGTATAGACAGAAAGGTAAAACCGGATGCGCCGCATCGCTGCGTATGCGGTTTGTTCTATTCCTTCCCGCAGCGGCATAATAGTAGGAGCAGGGGGTGGGCGTATGCACTGCTGTGTGACGGAGCTTCGCTGTAAGGATGTGATTTGCCGCGCGGACGGCAAGCGGATCGGCAATATCTGCGACGTGGAAGTCGACACCTGCACCGGACAGGTGATTTCGATTATACTCTACGGTCGCAGCCGCTGGTTCGGTTTGTTCGGGCACGAAGAAGATATCCGCATCCGCTGGGAGGAAATCGAGGTGATCGGCGACGACACGGTGATTGTCAGCCGCCGTCCCGCGTGCAGACCGCCGCGCACCGGCCGATATGGGGAAAGGAGATAAAACTATGCCGTTGCAAGATGAACAAAAAATGCAGACGCTGCCGCAGAATATCTCGCTGGAGGATCGTGCGCATCTGAGCGTGACAGGCGTGTCGGATGTAGACAGCTTTGACGAGCGAACCGTCACGGTGTTTACACAGCTCGGCGCGTTGTCGATCCGCGGGAGCGACCTGCATATCAGTGTGCTGAACGTGGAGACTGGAGAGCTGGTTGTGGACGGGCAGATCGACGCACTGCTGTACGCCGAGCAGCAGCCGAAGAGCGGCGGACTGTTTGCGCGCATGTTCCGCTGATGGCGTATCTGCAATCGCTGCAGGGGCAGCTCGTCGTGTTCTGCCGGACGGTTGGCTTCGGCTTTCTGCTCGGCGCCGCGTACGAGCTGCTGCATTTTGTGCGCCGTTTACTGCACAGCCGCACATTGCCGTGGGACGTCGGCTTTGCTGTGCCGTCCGCCGTCTGGTTCTTTTTGTATATGCTCTCGCAGAACGGCGGCAGGCTGCGCGTGCATCTGCTGCTGGCGCTGGCGACCGGGTTTGCGGTCTGTTTGTTCTGCGTGCACGCGCCGTGTCGGCGTGCGTCGGAATTTCTGCTGCGCCGGGTGCAGCGCATGCGTGCGATGCGGCGTGCCGTGAACGCGCGGATGGACGCCGCAGGCGAAAAAATGCGCAGACCGGTTCAAAAAGTTCTGAAAAAAACTGTAAAAAAAATCAAATTTCCTCTTGCAATTCACCCGCGCCATGGTGTATAATCATAAAGGTAGTTTCGGGTATTTTTGATTTTTGTGCAAGGTGGATTCAACGTGACGCGAAAAAGAGCCAGATCCAAGGTCAATACCAGTATCATTCTCGCTGCTGCAGCGTTTGCTTTGGTTTGCTATTTCTTCATTTCTTTCTTCAGCCTGCGCACACAGGTTGCGGCCAAGCGCGCCCAGGTTGACGATCTGCGCACACAGGTGCAGCAGCAGGACGAGAAAAACGAGCAGCTCGCACAGCTTCTGGACAGCGGCAATTTTGACGCTTTCGTGGAGCAGCGCGCCAGAGATGAGGATCTCGGATACGTCTACCCGGACGAGCGTGTCTATTACGACATGAGCGCGGGCAAGTAATCCGGGTTCGATAAATCGGATTT
Source organism: Clostridia bacterium (assembly GCA_017450005.1). Lineage (GTDB taxonomy): Bacteria > Bacillota > Clostridia > Oscillospirales > Acutalibacteraceae > UBA1425. Next base: position 23,381 of record JAFSYM010000112.1, on the reverse strand, counting down.
GGGGAGGAACTATTCTTTTTATGCCGTACGAGGTTGGATCGATCGTAGAGGGCAAAGTCACTGGACTGACGGATTTCGGCGCTTTTGTGGAGCTTGAGGGAGGCAGCACGGGAATGGTGCACATTTCCGAGGTTTCCGCATCGTATGTCAAGAACATACGCGAGCATCTGCAGGAGGGACAAACTGTCCGAGTCAAGATCATCAGCATCGATGAAAACGGGCGGATCAATCTGTCCATCAAAAAGGCAGAGCCGGCACAAAGCGGTGCGCCGCAGCGTCCGCGTCCGCCGAGAAGTCAGGGTCAGCGCCGCTCCGGTGCGCCTGTCGTCTGGCAGGGACCGAAGACGGCCGCGCCGACTGAGGGACAGTCGTTCGAGGAAATGATGGCGCGCTACAAGCAGGTCAGCGATGAAAAGATCACCGACCTCAAACGCTCCGGCGATTCCAAACACGGCGGCCCTTCCAGAAGAAGAGGCTCTGGCAACCGCTGATCCGGCTGCTTGCGGCGTCCGGGCACAATGATGTGTATATTTGCGGCGAGGCGTTCTGCGTCTGCGCCGCTTTTATTTTACTGATTAGGAGAATGAAAATGCGTGAAATCCATGTACAGCAGATCACCGACGCCGTCGCCGATCTGTTTCAGCAGGCGAACCGCGTCCTGCCGCAGGATCTGACGGACTGCATTACCTGCGCCGCGCTGCGCGAAACCGATGCGCTGCCGCATGCGATCATGGGCGATCTGGTCGACAATCTCGCGGCTGCGGATAAAATGCATGTGCCGATTTGTCAGGACACGGGCATGGCCGTGCTGTTCTGCGATCTGGGGCAGGATGTGCATCTGACCGGCGGCGACTTCGAGAGCGCGGTCAACCGCGGTGTCGCAAAGGCATACAAGGACGGGTATCTGCGCCTGTCCGTGGTCGGCGATCCGCTGCGGCGCGTCAACACGGGGGACAACACGCCGGCGGTGATTCATCTGCGTCTGGTGCCCGGCGAGCACATTTCACTTACCGCCGCGCCTAAGGGCTTCGGCAGCGAAAACATGAGTGCGCTGCGCATGTTCACGCCTTCCGCGACGGTCGACGAGATCGAGGACTATCTCGTTTCGGCTGTGCGCAATGCGGGCAGTAATCCGTGCCCGCCCATGGTGCTGGGCATCGGAATCGGCGGCGACTTTGAGTCGTGCGCTCTGCTTGCCAAGCGTGCGCTCTGCCGTCCGGTCAGCGTGCGCAATGCCGATCCGTTCTACCGCGACATGGAGGATCGTCTGCTTGAAAAGATCAACGCGCTTGATATCGGCCCGCAGGGCTTCGGCGGCAAAACGACCGCGCTGTCAGTTGCGATCGAGACCGCGCCCACGCACATTGCCGGTCTGCCTGTCGCGCTCAACGTCGGCTGTCATGTGACGCGCCATGCGCATGCGGTGCTGTAAGGATGAACATATTGTGAATTATTGTTAAATAATTTCGCTTTCACCCTTTACTTTTTGTGAAATGTGTGCTATACTGAAGATGCTCCATAGGAGATTACATAGAGTTAGGAGGATGACGACATGAAGATCATCATCAGCGGAAGAAAATGCACACCCAGAGATTCCTTTAAGGATCACGCCGAGAAAAAGCTTGCGAAGGTTGCGAAGTTTTTTGACGACGCCGCCGAGGCCAAAGTTACGGCAACGGTCGAGAAATCCTGTCAGATCGTCGAGGTGACGGTCGCCAGCCGCGGCATGTATTTCCGCGCCGAGGAGAGCGCGCAGAACATGAACGAGGCGCTGGATGCGTGTATTGATTCCATCATCCGTCAGATCCGCAGAAACAAGACGCGTCTTGAAAAACGCCTGCGCACGGGCAATCTGGACGCCATCATCGCCGAGGCGGAAACCGCAGTGGAAGAAGAGGACGATTTCGAGGTGCTGCGCACCAAGGCCGTATCGCTCAAGCCCGAGAGTGTGGACGAGGCGATTTTGCAGATGAACCTGCTCGGCCACATGTTCTACATGTTCCTCAACGCCGAGACGAGCGAGATCAACGTGGTCTACAAGCGCAATGACGGCGGCTACGGCGTGCTGGTTCCCGAGATCGAATAAAACAGAATAATGCAGCCCCGCGGTTTTGGCCGCGGGGCTTTTGTCATGCTTGGTCGGCGGATAATGCCGGTTAAATACGGGTCGGGTTACTCGACGGGGTCATAGACGCGCACGTAATCCACATAAAACTCCGCACAGAAGTTTTGGGGATCGCTGTTGCGTTCGATGTGACCGGACCAGCCGAACGTCGGCGTGGCGGCTGCACCGTCGACTTCACACGAGAGGATCATGTATTCATTTTCCTGCGATACGCCGCCGAACGAGGAGCGGCCGACTTCGTGCCCGTTGACGTAGAACACGTATTCCTCCGGCGTCCACAGCAGACCGTATGTGTTGTAGTTTTCATACGGATCGTTGTCCAGCTTGGAAATAACAACGTTCTGATACTTCGTTTGCAGTTCATACCCGTTGTAGTGCAGGTTGCTGGTGACCATGTGGGATGCATTGCCGCGGCGGAAATAGTAGGGCGACTCAAACACGTCAATCTCCTCGCCGGCGATTGCCGTGCCGTCCGTGCGGTTGACGTTGGGATTCATCAGCCAGAACGCGCTCCACATGCCCTGACCCTTCGGCAGGATGCAGCGGCATTCGTAGTAGCCGTATTTGTGCTCGTACGTGTGCTGTGTGGCAATGCCGCAGGTGTACCAGCCGCTGCCGAACTTGCCGTCCTCTTTGTATTCGGTGCGGATGACCAGATTGCCGTCGCGCACACTTGCCTGATCCATCGACCAGTAGCCACCCTTGCGCACACCCTCGAAGTTGTGCACACGCCACAGATCGGTGTTGAGCGCATCGCCGTCGAATTCATCGGCAAAGACGAGCTTGTATTGGTCCAGGTTGATCGGCTCGCTTTTCATGTTGACGGGACGCACATTGACAATCAGCAGCAGCGCGCTGACGAATGCGGTCAGCCAGTTGGCAAGTTTGCCGAGCGTCAGACTGTTGAAAACATCTTTGATGAGGCTTTTTTTCATCATTCCGATCCGTCCTTTCGTATTGCAGATCATCAGTCGAGCTTTGTGAACATCTCCAGAATGCGCATCGCGCACAGCTTCAGATGCGCCGTGGTGATTTCCCCGCGGTCAAGACCTGCCTGCAGATCGACCGGATAGCCGATGTGCATCTTCAGGTCATTGCCGGCGCGCACCTCGCGCACGGGATCGTTTTTTTGTCCCCAGTCGGTCGTGATCATGCCGCCGAACCCCCATTCGTCACGCAGGATGCCGGTCAGCAGCTCCCAGCTTTCGCTTGTGTGGAGGCCGTTGATGAGATTGTAGGACGACATGATCGTCCAGGGGTCAGCCTCGCGCACGGCAATCTCAAAGCACTTGAGATAAATTTCGCGCAGTGCACGTTCGGAAATGCGTGCGTCGCAGCCGAAGCGGTTGGCTTCCTTGTTGTTGCAGGCGAAGTGCTTGAGCGAGACGGCGACTTTGCGCGACTGGATGCCGCGGATCTCCGCCGCGCCCATCCTGCCGGCGAGCAGCGGATCTTCGGCGTAATACTCGAAGTTGCGCCCGCACAGGGGATTGCGGTGAATGTTCATCGCAGGCGCGAGCCACACGCCGAGATTGTTCTCGCGCACTTCTCCCGCAGCAGCTCTGCCGACGGCATAGAGAATCTCTTCGTTCCACGTTGCTGCCAGCAGTGTGGCGCTCGGAAATGCCGTCGTCGGAATGCCGGTTTCTTCGTCCAACCGCAGACCGGCAGGGCCGTCCGCCGTCGGAACAGGCGGCACGCCCAGACGGGGCAGGGGTCCGAAGCAGCCGGTGTTGCACACGCCGACGCGTCCCGTGCCGCCGACAAACGACTTGAGCTCCTCCAACGTGAACTGGTCGACGAATGCGTCAAGCGTGATTTCGCTGCCGACTTTGTCGAATGGGATTTCAGTCGCCGAGGGACGGTAGACAATATCCGTCGGGTCGATGTATGTATAGTCCGGCTCGCCGGTCGGGAGCGGCTCGAAGCTGCCGTCGGACAGCATGCGTTTTTTCAGCCTGAACGGACGGCAGCGCTGTGTGAGCTGCTGCACAACCGTGTCCTCGGCAAGCGTGTAGACGTAATCCTGCACTGCGGCATTCTCGACGGACGTGCCGATATAGAACAGATAATCGCCTTTTTCGAGCACATATGCGGACTTTTGTACCTTGCCCAGGTCGTCGAAAGACGCCATCTGCGCGACATCCATGCCCAGTGCGACAAGCTCGCTTTCTCCGGGCTGCAGGAGCTTCGTTTTGTAAAATGCGCCGAGTGCGCGCGCAGGCTTGCCAAGCTTGCCCTGCGGTGCGCCGTAGTAAAGCTGCACGACTTCCTTGCCGGCAGCGCTTCCCGTGTTCGTCACGCGCAGCGCGGCGGTGATGCGACCGTCCTTTGCACCGAGCACACAGCTGTCCAGACGGAATGTGGTATAGGACAAACCGTAGCCGAACGGATAGCGCACTTTTTCCCTGGCGCCGGGGATCGTTTCAAAGTAACGGTAGCCGACGTAAATATCCTCGGAGTAGTTGAGGTAGTTGAAATCTTCATGGAAGTCCGCCGCAGACGGCTGGAACGCATAGCTGCGGGCGATGGTGTCCGGCAGTTTTCCGGACGGATTCACGTCGCCGCAAAGGATGTCCGCAATCGCCATACCGCCCTCCATACCGCCCTGCCACGCCATCAGAACACCCTGTACATGCGGGTCGTCGGCAAAGGCTTCGCAGTCCACAGCCGCACCCGTATTGAGCACGACGATGACCTTGGAAAACAGCTTTCCGCATTTCTGAATCAGGTCTTTTTCGAGATCGGACAGGTCGTAGTCGCCGCCGACCGCGCGGCGGTCCGTGCCCTCGGCGGAAAAGCGGCTGATCGTGATAATCGCCGTATCGGCATTGGCCGCGGCGTTCTCAATCAGCGTCTGCGGCACTTCGGCCTCGCGCACATGCATGCTGAAAAAGGTGTCGTATGTGATGTCGTCGCGTTTCTGGCAGAAGTCCATCGCGTTTACAACGTCCCAGATTTTGTTGATCTCGGCCTGTGTCGGGATCGCCTTGCTCTGCTCGCGCACATATTCGCGGTAGAAATCGACGAGCGGCATCCAGATCGAAACTTTGCCCTCTGCCTCTTTTTCACGCAGACCGTCGTAAATGTTGCGGATATACGGGCAGTGCACGTCGCCGCTGCCGCCGCCGCCCTTAATGTATTCAATCGTCGCCTTGCCGAACAGCGCCACGCGTTCTCCGGCCGTGAACGGCAGCGCACCGCCTTCATTTTTGAGCAGTACCATGCCTTCGCCAGCAGCCTCACGTGCGAGCGCGGCGTGCGCTGCGGACGCTGTCACGCAGCGCCCGTCCTCGCCCAGCGGGATGCAGGGCTGGTACTTGAATCGTGCATATTTTTCCATGTGTTTCACTCCCACTTCTCAGACTGTTACCATTATAACACAGTGAAGCTGCTTTTACCAGAGCATTTTCAAAAACAGGGGGGAAGAATCAGCCTGGCCGCCGAAAAAAGTTTCCTCTTGACATTCGATCGAACATTTGATATAATTTGTTCGACGAACGTTTGTTCAGGAGTGAGCGACATGACAATGTACCAAAAGGAATATGTGGACGTGCTGACCCGTTTTGACAAAACGGGCATGATCGTGCCGTTGTGCGTGTACTGGGTCGACGGAACGGAGTATCCCATCGACCGGATTCTGGACGTTCGACGCGCGTCCTCGCTGCGTGCGGGCGGCTGCGGCATCCGCTATACGTGCGAGATCCGCGGCAAGCAGACGTATCTGTTCCTGGAGGGCAAGCGCTGGTTTGCCGAGCGGAAACTGCGCTGCGATTATGCGTGAATGATTCTTGCATTTGTGCACGCACTGCGCTATAATGGGGTCAAATCAGGAAAGGGGATATTCTCATGATCAAACATATCGTACTGTGGAAGTTTCTCGACGAGGCCGAGGGACACACCAAAGCGGAAAACATGGACATCATCAAAGATGGCCTGACGGCGCTGCTGCCGATCATCCCGCAGATCCGCTCGTTCGAGATCGGCAAGGACGTGCTGCACTCGGAGATGTCCTACGACATGGCGCTCATTATGACATTTGACTCGCTTGACGATCTTGACCTGTACAAAAACCATCCGGAGCATCAGAAAGTCGCGGCGTATGTCAAGAAAGTGCGCGTGGGCAGGGTTTCGGCGGATTTTGTAATTGAGTCTTGAAAAACACGGACGGATATGCTACAATAAAGTATAAATCTTTGAGAAGACGGTGATACGATGTCAGGACATAATAAATGGAGCACGATCAAGCGCAAGAAGGAAAAGACCGACGGCGCGCGTGCAAAAGTATTTACAAAGATCGGCCGCGAGATCGCGGTAGCGGTCAAGCAGGGCGGACCCGATCCGAACAACAACTCCAAGCTCAAGGACATCATTGCCAAGGCGAAGGCAGCCAACGTGCCCAACGACAACATTGAGCGCATTATCAAAAAGGCGGCGGGCGCCGACGACGGCAAGGAATACGAAGCGATCACCTACGAAGGCTACGGCCCGTCCGGTATTGCCGTGATCGTCGAGACGCTGACCGACAACCGCAACCGTACCGCAGGCGACGTGCGCCACTACTTCGACAAGTACGGCGGCAACATGGGGCAGAGCGGCTGCGTGTCGTTTATGTTCACGCGCCAGGGCGTTCTGGTCGTCGAGGCCGAGGATATCGACGAAGAGCAGTTGATGGAAGACGCGCTCGAGGCAGGCGCTTCCGATTTCCTGACCGATGAGGAAGATGTGTATGTCATTCGTACCGAGCCGAATGATCTGGGTGCGGTGCGCGACGATCTCGACGCCAAGGGCTACAAGTTCATCTCTGCCGAGGTGGAGTACATCCCCTCGACGTATACCCGTCTGACGGACGAGGACGACATCAAGAACATGACCAAGATGCTGGAAATGTTCGAGGATAACGACGACGTGCAGGACGTCTGGCACAACTGGGAAAACGAAGACGAATAATACAATATGCCATGCAAAAAGGACGCGGTTTCGCGTCCTTTTTTGATGCCGTCGATGCCGTTCCGGCGGCGCATGTGCGTAAAAACAAACTGTCATTGCGAAGGAGCGAAGCGACTGCGGCAATCCGTTCCCCTTGTGCGGCCAATCTGTTCGGGGGGTACGGATTGCTTCGCTTCGCTCGCAATGACGCCGGGTTTGATGCCGTGTGGTCGTAGGGGCGGATATCATCCGCCCGTTTTTCCGGCATCGCACGGCGAAGACCGGGCGGCAGATTGCCGCCCCTACGGCACCGCCGGAAATGCGCAGAAGCGGAACGCATGTATGCGTTCCCTACAAAATGTCGTCGATATGCTTGCGTAGGGGACGATGCCCACATCGTCCCGCGTGCAGATTAAATGCCGGATGATTACCGTTCGCAGGGGCGGGCATGACCGACCGTTCGTCCGGCAGAACATGTGCAAAGGATAAACTGTCATTGCGAAGGAGCGAAGCGACTGCGGCAATCTCCCGCTGATGCCGTGACCGGCTTCTTTCGGAGATTCCCACGCGCTGCGCGCTCGGAATGACACCGTGTTTTTGTTCGTTCGTTTCAGGTTTTGCCTGCGGTCGGTTTTTCGTTTTGCGGGGACTTTGTCCCCGTCGGAAATGCGCAGAAGCGGAACGCATGTATGCGTTCCCTACACGACGCCGCCGATACGCTTTCCGTGATAAACCTCAATCACACAGATTCCGGCTGTTACAGCATATCGTAAAACCGCTGTATCTCTTCCTCGTTGCCGACCTTTTCCCGCGCAAGCTCGGCGGACAGCGCCTGCCGCCTTTGCGGATCGTCGATCAGCGCGGCGATGTGCTGCGCGATCGCTTCCGGCTCCATTTCGGTGATCACGCCGTTCACGCCGTCCGTGATCTGGTCGTACACCGTCTCGAAGTTCGTCACGACAATCGGCTTCGCCAGACACTTCGCCTCGTCGATGGCGATGGATTTGCCCTCAAACTGCGACGTCTGCGCATAGATGTCGCACGCGCGCATGTAGGGGTAGGGGTTGCTCTGCTCGCCAAGGAAAATAAAACGATCCTGCAAGCCGAGCGACTGCACCTGTTCGCGCAGCGCCGACTCCAGCGCGCCGACACCGATCACATACCAGCGCACGTCATAGCCGCGTTTTGTCAGCAGGGCGCACGCGTCGACGGCACGATCCAGACGCTTCTGCACAGTCAGCCTGCCGACCGTCAGCAGTATTGTGCTCCCGCCCGCATCCGGGAAGGCGGCTTCCTGCTGCGCCATCTGCCGGATAAAGGACGGCAGGACGATGTTGGGCATATGCCGCACCTTGCCGCGCAGACACGGAAAATACTGCTCCGCCTTTGCGCAGCATTCTTCCGACACGCTCGCGAGCAGATCAATCTGCTGATAATACCGCGCGTCGAATGCCTGCCGGTACGCGATGAAGTCATAGTCGATGTGCAGAAACGCGATCTTTCGTTTAGCCTGCACATGGTCGACGACAAAATATGTGGCCGGCCCCTCTAGATATGCAATCGCCGTGTCGTAGACGCCGGACAGCTTCGGCAGCACGGCGGACAGGTACGGCCAGATCTGCGCCATATCATGGGATCGCGAAGCCAGGCGCGCATAGCGCATACGCCGCAGCGCCGTTCCCGGCTTGCCGCGCCGAAGAAAATACAGGATCGATGGCTTGATGCTACCGTCAAACATGCGGTAATCCGCGCCGCAGTCGAGCACACGCACCTGTGCCGGTATGAGCGGCACGAACAATCCTTCGCTGCGGAACAGGAACAAGTCCACGTCGTACTGCGCGTAGTCGATCTTCTGCAGCAGCGTGACCAGACTCTTCTCCGCGCCGCCGCTGCCGAGGGACGGGCAGACAAAAAGCAGCTTTTTCTTCATACAGACCCCTTCTCCGGTTTATGTTGCGTACAGTATACCATAAAAACAAACGGTTGTCTATAAGCAGACAATTTCTGTTGAAATGCCGGGCAGAAAGTGGTATAGTAGAATCGAATCGGACGACGGAAAGGAAGATGATTCCCGGATGATTACGGCAAGCACATACGTCGGCATTGCGCTTATGATCGTGTTCGGCCTGGCGATCCCGGTCGCCGCCGCGGTCTGGTGGCTGAAGTCGCACAGAGAGAAGATCACAACCGTGCTGCTCGGCGCGGCGACGTGGTTCGTCTTTGCGATGATTCTGGAGACTGTGCCGAAGGCCATCCTGTTCAACCCCGCACTGCCTGTCGGAAAGGCCGTTATGGCCAACGCCGCATTGTATACGGTTTTCGGCGCGCTGCTGGCGGGGCTGTTTGAGGAAACAGGCAGATTCATTGTGTTCAAAACATTTCTGCGCAGGCAAACCAACCGCGAAACCGGCGTCTCCCACGGCATCGGACACGGCGGCATGGAGGCTGTGCTTACGCTGGCGGTCAGCGGTGCGCAGAACCTTGTCTTTGCCGTGCTGATCGGGACGGGCATGTTTCAGTCGCTCGTCGACCGGACCGCAGACAAAGGCGCGGACGTGTCCGCATTGCAGGCGCTGCCGCAGCAGATCCTGTCGATCACACCCGGCACCGCATGTCTCGCCGGCGCGGAACGCGTTTTTGCAATGCTTCTGCATGTCGGGCTGTCCGTCCTGGTCTTTTACGCGGTGAAACAATCCAGACCGCTTTGGTATGTGCTGGCAATTCTGCTGCACGCGCTGTTCGACGTGCCTGCGGCGTTGTATCAGTTCGGCGCACTGCCGAACGTGTATGTTGTAGAGGCGATTCTGGCGGTGTACTCGATCGTCTTTCTGGCGGCGGTTCTGCGCCTTCTGTACCGCCGGGACAAGACGCCGCAGACGGCAGGGGAGATACAGCCGGACGCGCCCGGCGAATGTTTGACGAACGGAGAAGAACAATGATGAATCCAAGAAGGACATGCAGCTCTCTGCTGCAAAGAGTGACCGCGCTGCTGCTGGCGCTCGTGATTGCCGTGCTGTGCAGCGGCATGGCCTTGGCGGCCGATACGGACGGTTTTCCGTTTGCGGACAGCCGCTATTTCACATACGGCGACTACCGGCTGCACTACCGCATTGTGCCCGCCGCGGGGGAACGGCGCGGACGCATCCTGATGCTCCACGGTTTTTTATGCTCCACGTACGCGTGGCGGAATATGGCGTCGGAGATGACGGCGGCAGGGTACGAATGCGTGCTCGTCGATCTGCCGGACTTCGGCTACTCCACGCGGGAAACGCCGGAAATGCAGATCGTGCCGCGGGAGGAATTGGTCGTATCGCTCATGCAGTCCATCGCGCCGATGCGCGAATGGATCGTGGCAGGGCACTCTATGGGCGGAGGCGTCGTGGTCAATATCGCCGTCAACCAGCCGGTGCGCGCGCTGCTGCTGTACTGTGCCAGTGCGCAGATCACATTTCCGGCATGGGCAAAGGGTATGATGACGTCCAAAGGCATGAAGCGGTTTGCGGATCTGCTGTATGGGTACGGCACACGGCTTGATCCGGTGGTGCGGCTTGTGATCCTCGCCGCGACGAACGACCGCGCGTTTACGGCGTCGTACGATCTGTCCGGCGTGACCGATCCGGTGCAGTACGACCATTTCGGCGCGGGGATGTGCGAGATGATGTACACCGTGCAGCCGACACGCATGGACGAAACGGACAAGATCACGTGTCCCGTTTTGCTGTGTCAGGCAGATCATGACGTGATCCTGAGCCGCGCGCAAAAGGAACAGATGCGAAACGCCTTTCCCGATGCGCAGACCTATACCGTCGCCGGCGGCGGACACCAGTGCATTGAAAACCGTGCTGCGGAACTGTCTGCCGTGACATGCGCTTTTCTTGCCGGACAGGAATGATCGTTTGTTTCACTGCATAAAAACGCTGTTCACGGAAAGTTGGAGGATTGATAATCCCGGTGTCATCGCGAGCGAAGCGTGGCGATCTCCCACAGATGCCGTTACCGGCTTCTTTCGGAGATTCCCGCGGTCGGCGCAAACGCCTCCCTCGGAATGACAGTTCTTCTTGATTGCACGTTTCCCCAACTTTCCGTGATGAACCTAAAAAAGGACGCTGCCGCTCGATGCGACAGCGCCTTTTCTCTGTGATTTTTTGTGCCGCGGCGATGTATGCCGCTTTACTGTATGCCGAGCCAGGGGATGGTGAAACGCAGATGGCCAAAACCGAAGCAGCGCACGCGTTGTGCGGCACACCGGAACCAAACGGGGATATACCGCAAAAGCATTACGCCGATCTGCTGCAGCACTTGAATTGCAGACAATGATTCATTGTCAATCCGATAGACAGATGTACTTGCCGCGCCCAGAACGGTGTCCGTCTCCAGCACGAGGGTATCGCCGGGATAGTACTTTTCTCCGGTAAGCGGATTTTGCCAGTATTCAAAGGACTTGCATCCGAAGGAGACAGGCGTGTAGTCAGGCAGCGTATAGGTGTTTTGTCCGGACATCTCCACCGACAAAAACGGAATCGGTCTTTCACCAAACCCGCTGTACACATACAGATACAGAGAATGCTGCAGCTTTTCGGACACGCGTTCCACGCAGACAGACGCGATCTGATCTGTAGCAATATAGTATGTTTGTCCTGCGTACATCGTGTACGTTCTGCTTTCGGTACACATGGAATACTGATCGTCAATCGCTGTTTTTTCGCCGGAGAGCGTATACAGGTATTGCTTGTCTGACGGCTTCACTTTCACACGGTAGACTGCCGTCTTGTCAGGTACGAAGCGCAGATTGACACTGTTTGCTTCAACAGTATACGGCTCGTCCGCGTGCAGCGCGGCCCACGGCGACCAGACGGCATAGAGATCGGTATCGCCCGTCAGCGTGATCTGCTCGCCCGGCAGAACCGTCGGCTGTGTGTCGTCCGGCACGGTCGACCAGCCGATGAAATCCTTGCCGATCACGCTCGTATCAAAACCCTGTACGGTAAACGTCGTGCGGTAGGTCTGCATGTAATTGCAGCCGCCGTTCTCAGATTCCGGATCCGGTTTGCGATCAGCAAAATAGCGCAATGTGTACCAGACAGAACGCTGCTGCAATATAAAGCTGCCTGTTATGCAATCGTTTTGATCCTCCGGCCGGAACGTGATGTAGAGCGTATATGGTTTGCCCTCGCGCAGATACACGCCGTCGTGTACGGACAGCAGGATCTCGTCGCAAACGCCTGCATCGTTTAGTATAATCGCCCGGTACGCTTCGTCGCTGTCCAGATAGTACACGCCGTCTTCCGGCGGGCAGAACTCTGCGCAGACGGCTTGACCGTTCATCTGACAGAATGCGTTCGACGTATGCAGACGGACTTGCGGGGCTGTTTCCCAGACCGCGTACAGCGTCAGGGATTCCTTGAGCGGAATTGTTTGCGCCGGCGCAAAATCAGGCGTGGCGGCGTCTGCCGTCAGTCCCCAGCCGGTGAACGCATAGCCGGGACGGAATACAGGCGCCTGCGTCAGCGCGGGGAGATCGAACTGCGTCTGTACGGTCGACCAGGTTTCGGCGTCGCCGAAGCCGCCGTTCGGGTCGAGCGTCACCGTCCGTACCGGCTGTGTAATTGGAATGAAACGGATATCCTCGTCTGCATACAGAACCGTTACATCGTGCCGATCATCGTTTTCCAGCGGATAGAATGCGGACATAGCGCTGCGGAGCGTCTGCGTGTCGGAGAGCGTCTGTACATTTACGCACAGGCCGTCCGCCCACGCTTCACCGTTGAAACCGTGCTCGCCCTGCGGATTCTTGTAATAGACGGCCAGCCAGAAATCGGTGATGAGCTGCCGGCAGCGTGCGTCCGTATCCGCAAGCTGCGCATAGCGGCCGGCCGGATAGAGCAGATCCGCAATGATGCCCAGCGTATTGTTCATATTGCTTTGATTTCGGGATTGCAGTACCTGTTTATAAATGCCTTTGCCGGGATATTTGCCGTCCGCGCCGCCCGTCAGAAACGCATACCGAGTGCGGATATACTGGCAAAACACAAAGGCAAGGCCGTAATTTGCTGTATGGTCCTCCCAAGTGACAAGGGAAAAGTCTTTCTGTGCGGCATTGAAGCGTTTGATATTTTTATTCAAAAGGGTCTCATTTGCGGTCAGGATCATTTCCGACGCCATGGAGAAGCCCTCGTTGATATACGCCTCATCCGCGTTCAGACAGGTTTTATTGGTCTTTCCGTCGAACTGATAGCTGGTATGGATATAATGCTGATACTCATGCACAAACGTCTCTTTGATGATGCCCAGACCGTTGCATTCCATATTGATGTGCACGCAGTCTGCCTTTGCGCCGTAGATCATTGCTGACGCGATCATCGACTTCATCCACACATTGCCGATTCTCCCGAACGAATCGGCCAGATCTGCCTGCGAAAAATAGCCAACCGTTTTGCCGCCCGCAGAGGCGATCTGCGCATCGGTCTGCGGCATGGAATGAATGAAGACTGCAAATTTGCCGTCGCCGTCCGAATCAATTCGGGCGGTGCCGAACAGATCCTCCAACTGCGCGATTGCATCTGCGGCATATTCGCCCAGATCCCGGATTTCCGCTTTTGTCCAGACGTTCGCGTCTTCAATCCAGACGGTGCAGACGTCGTTGACGTAGACGCAGGAGAGTGTTATTTTTTCTCTGTGCACATAGTCTGCGAGCCATTTTGCAAATTCCAAATTGGACTGTATGCCCGCTGTGTCCGGAAACGGCGGAATCTTCCGCGTGTCCCCGATGTGATACGGCTTGTGCGTCCGCTGTGCTTTGACGGCGCTGCCTGACGCGGCTTCGGCACGGGCAGCTTCGTCGGGCGCCATGGGACGGATCAGTTCCCCCAGCGGATCACACGGGTTTGCCGCGTCACAAGAGGCCGCATGTGCTGTGCCCGGTTCCACGCCCGCAGAGCAGTCGGTTTCAAAGCGTTCAGCGTCTGCGGATGCAGTGTATGCTGTGTTGATTGCGGCCAGCACAGAGCCGGTGTATGTTTTCGGCTCGAAGGCGGCCGCGCTTGCCGGGGCGCACTGCAGTGCAAGTACCAGCGCCAGCAGTACGGCAAGGCATTTGTGAATGGGTTTTTTCATGGCCAAACACTTCCTTCATTCACAGTTTAACAGACATATGTGAAGATCGCGTGACAACAAAGTGACAGTTATGTCACAAAACACCACAGAAGAAAAGCGGATGCGCAATAAGCCCGCCCGCTTCCGGTCGGTTGGTTTTGAAAAACAAAAAGTCCTCGAAAGCCATCGGCCTTCAAGGACTTTGCTGGTGCGATTGTTCTTAAGGGATTTACAAAACTATACGATTTGTCTTTCGACAGCGAACATACATAATTACGTTTTTAATGAAATTGAATAATCTTCATTGTTATATCGATAGCTAAATACTTTTATATAATATACTCCAGGAGGCAGAGAGGACCATTTGCTCACAATTCTTTCCGAGGAATCGCCATTGATACTAATTGTTGAATAATCATCATTTGTTTTAATTGAGTCACTTGACTCGGCAGAATATAACTCCATTTTCCAAAAGGTCTCATTGCTGTCTTTAAGCCTATGAGAAAACGTAATTGAAATAGATGAGTTGGATTTCAAATTAAAAGAATAAAAATCTATATCCCTATCTGACTGTATATTTCCTTTGATGCTTGAATTTAGACTCATTTTTGTCGCCGTACTGTAATCACCATTGTCCTCATTTTCTGCTTCATTACCCTCTTTTTCTGAATTAACACATAAAGTATAATCAATATCAGACCATCTATAATCTTTAACCCTGATATAGTAGTTACCCGCCGGTAATCTTACACTATCCGACAATATACTGGCAGTTTCTCCTGATGAATTGAATTCTAATATTGAACCATCTGAGTCACCGAATAATGTAACATTCCAGTATGTATCGCTTCCGCTCGTTTTATCATGTGTAAAAGTAACTGACACCTTTCTCTTTTCCTGAATGCTAAACTTATAATAATCTACATCATCATCATTTGTAAGATTACCAGTGTATGCCTTGTCCAGATTAATTGTCATGGCTTGATCTGTTAAGCTATCATTTGGTTCAGTCTCAAATGAATCATCTTCCTGCTCAAATAAGAGGGTCATAGTATATTTTTCACTTGAAAACCTTTGTTTTGATACTTTAACATAGTAATCACCGGGGGTCATTCTTGCTCGGCTGGACATTGTTTCTACATCTTTGCCTTTAACATTCATTCCAACTCTGACAGTTTCTTCCTGACTTAAAAGTGAAACCGACCAGAAGTCGCCATCCTCATCTATTTTGGGGTGAGTGAATTGTATAATAATACTTCCCTTTTCTTTTAATCGTAACTTGTAATAATCAACATCTTCTTCGTCTCTTATTGTACCTGAATACTTAACGTTTACATCAATGTCGTTTGCTGTTTTTATTTCGTCGTTCGGCTCAGACTCATTTTCCGTTATTTTTTCTCGATCTACGCCAGTTATTTCTAACATAGTTGAAAGACCGTCTTTCGTGATAGTAATACTATTATTGCCTTCCGTGATCGTCGTTGATGAAATCATATAACCATCAACTACTTGAGATGTTCCATCTTCGTATACTCCATAGACAACAAAATCTTTATTGTCTAAAGGAGTATCAATAAAGAGGGTTTTCCCTATAAACTCTGCATTTAGTTTAATTAATGTTGGTTCGTTTCCTACAACTTTTAGTTTTGTTTGAAGAGTATAGTCTGAAGTAATAGGATATTCAATAGTTATGATGTTTTCTCCGTCTTTAATCATTTTGGGAGAAAATGTGAAATCTTTTATTTCTTTTTCATTGTCATTCATATCTCTCCCAGTTATATGAATATCCTCTTTCTTTATAGTGTACCCGTCATAATGATTACTGGCACTTTTATTCTTTACAGCCTCTTTATAATTATATGACGCAGTTATATCAACAATTGTATCGCCTGGTTTATCTGCCATGCCAAAGTATACAAGTTTGCCTTCTGATACATATACATCTCTATATACTGGGTCACTTTTATAGAATAACGTTCTGGCCCTTGCATATATTACAGCATTTTTTTCAAGTTTAAAGGGGGCGTCATATTTTATCCACTCATCACTAGAATCTCTGTTAGTTGAAATCTTATATTCAATAGTCATCTTTTCACTGGCACTTAATACTATTCTTGAATAATCCGAAGCTCTATCGATAATAGGTTCTGGAACATGGTTGAACAGGAACGAGCTGCCAAAAGTTGCAATTGCAACAACAATCGAAGCAATCATAATATATTGCCGATTCTTTTTCTTAACCTTACCTGAACAATATGTTACAACAGCTGTAATTATAGCTGCAATAAAAATCATGCTTTCAAATATCAATTTGACTATTAAACTATTCATTTTAACCTCCTGTTAAATTAACACGATAGAAAATGCCAAAACTTATGACAAATAAAACCAATCTTATTTTGTATAGACTGTTACCTTTCTCTTTTCCTTGTCTAAGTAATCATTGGGTAGTTGCAAAAAGTTTTTATAATAATTTGAAGTTAAACTTTTGAAATCAGAATAAATATAACCTTGTCCAATACAGTAATCGACTAGATAAATATAAGACATCTGCACTCCAATAGACGTAGACCAATGATAAAGTGAATATAAATAATTTGCAATATGAGGATTTACCGCTAATCTCTTGATTCCATAAGCAAATACCTTCATGTCTTCTTTTGTTAGTGTCTTTTGACTTCTCAAATAGCAGACATAAGAGAAATGAGCTAATGCCTTATCAACTTTTTTGAACAATTCTTCGTTATCAAGTTGATTCAAATCACTTCTTTCAACCGCTTGCGAAATATAAAACTTTCCATCATACTCTATTCCATCGTTCCAATCAACCACATCCATGATTGTCGCAATATCTTCATCATCTCTAACTGTTTTAATCAAGTTTTCAACAATTTCTCCTCTTTTATAGATATTGCTTTTTTTCCATTGATGAAGCGCAAAAAAACCACCGACTGCAGCAAGAATCAATGAAATACAATCAAATAGATTTGAAAACAACCATTCACCAATTGCCAAAGAAATCATACAGAAAATCCTCCTATAAAATAACCTCTATACATAATATATGTCAAAATTCTCCACCTTCTTACACCTTTTTTGATTTCGAACTTTTCAACAAATCAATGGTTCTTCATTGACATCCTCTTTGAAATATGGTAGATTAATACTGCGAAACAAAACCAGAGATTTTTATGAATCTCATTGTATATTCTCTCAAAGAATACACTTGTAAAAAATGTATTCTCGATCTTACTTTGAGAGGTTTTACAATCGAGTAGGTTTTGTTTCGCAGCAAGAGAGATGCATTTTTTGGCGTCTCGTTTTGCGGGGCGCATTTTTGCTTTTCAGGCAAATCCGTGACCGTTAATACCATATATCTACCGTTAAAGTCAAATTGGTTGAAAAGTGAAATCAAATAGCTATTATGAAAGAATCAAAAAAAACGGAGGACAAACAGATGAAAACAGGGAAACGAGTTTTATCCATTTTTTTGGTTGTGCTTCTGCTCTTGACCGCTGCGCCGCTGGCGGGCTTTGTCGGGTTGGAGATTGCACCGAAGGCGGAGGCATATGAGGTTGGCGACCACATTCAATTCGGCACCTATCCACAAACGCGCGTTGATGGAACACCGGAGCTGCAAGCTGCTGCGAACGCTGCTGTGTGGAAGAGTTATGACTACTACACCGGCACAGGAAGTTGGGCAGATGGCAAAATGCAGCCGGGAAATTATATGCAGTTTGCAGATTTCTTTGTTGACAAGGAAAAATATCGTGCTGTGACACTTTCATCCTATCGCCCGATTTATACAGGATATGAAGCCAATGCGAATGGGAATTATAGCAATCAAGATGAATTTGGTTATACACTAGATTTAATATATTTTTTTAAATATGAACCACTAGAATGGCGGGTTTTAGACCCTGAGTCAGGATTAGTTCTTAGTGAAACAATTATTGACAGCCAGGCCTATAATAACTTTATTATGGAGTCAGGCAAGGATGATTATGGTAGTACTGCCTATTGGGGGAATATTGAGAAGTCTTATTATGCTAATAATTATTCAAAATCATATATAAGAAAATGGCTAAACAATGATTTTTACTATACTGCTTTTAATATCTCACAGCAAAACAAGATTAAACTTGAAACGTTAGATAATAGTGCTGGAGCTACTTATTCCGCCTATGGAAGTGAAAGCACAAGCGATAAAGTTTTTTTGTTGTCAGCTAGCGAAGCAACAAGCCCAACATATGGTTTTAGCGAAGCTTTAGGTGTTTCCGGTGGTAGAAAAGCAAATACCAGCGATTACGCAAAATGCCAAGGGGGCAGACCCTGTTGGAGACTGCGTTCAGCTCTCTCTTATGGCACCTCCTATGTTCGTTATGTCGATATAAACGGCGACTTGACTTACTTCTACTACGAAGTAAGTCGCGTAAACAGTACGTCCGTTGGCGTTCGCCCTGCTTGTAAGATTTCAAATTTGATATCTGATATCTCCCAATCTCCCAATCTGTTTTCAGAATCTGCGAGTGCATCCGTCGGTGAAGTCCATGCGATAACATTCAATCCGCAATCTACGACCGGTATTTATCAATTTAGCGGCATCCTTGAAGATTATGTAACAACTGTGGTCCTTAACGATTCAAATGTATATATCGATAACGTAACAATAGACGGGAAAAAATACAATATAAAAAAGGATGTATTAAGCACAGATACTGCCGAACAGCTGAAAGGGAAAAGTGTTATCTGCAATTATGATAAAAACGCAGAAGAAATTATTGCGATATCTAAGTGCAGGGAGTTTTCAGACCTCGATCAAACAGATATTTCAAACATAAACAAAGAGAACCGAATCAGTGTTATCATTGCCAATGAATATAAATGGCTCAACGGCAAGGTTTATGTTGCGGGCGGAACAAAGGAAGCCGACGCTATTCCGTTTAAAATCGAAATCGGAAATTCGCTTCCTTCAAATTATTTTGATTTAAGTGACTCATGTAAAAAGAATTCCGCTTTTGATATCACGATTTCCGATGTGAAGCTTACCGGTTTGGAAAACTGCGGTCAGATTTTTTTGAATGATAGTTCATTTCCAAAAACTGTAAAACTCGGGGAAAGTTTATATCTGGAGGGCAGCATTTATTTCCCCTCTGATTTCTGGCTGGGCTATGAGGACAGCGAAAAAACAATCACAGCAGAATATGAGATTCAAATGAACATCGGGAAAGACCAAAAAGTTTTTCAAACAGTTGTCAAAAACCGTGACGCAAAGCCGGTAACACAAAATGAAAGTGATTTACTCACAGATGCTGTAAACAAGCTGAAAAAGACATCTGCAATATCCCTCATTGGGTTGAAGGAGCTTGGTTTCACCGATAAACAAATTAAATATCTTGAAAAGGCTGTTTTAGTGGAACTGTCTCTTTATACCATGCCCGCCGAATCCCTTGAGGAGTATGTCAGCAAGAAAGTCATTGAAAAAATATTCTCAGTTAAAAACTTATTGGGTGTACAGGACGGCAAAATGACAATCGTTGTTCCGTATCAGAACGGAACAAAACAGCTTGACATAGTTTGTGATATTCAAGGCTATACATTATCAGGACGCTCGTTCGGTAACTTTACTAATTTGACTTATCACGCCTATGATGTAAAGAACGGTAAACGTGAAAAAGTTGCATTCAAAGAAGACGGAGTGGCCGGATTAGCTGTATCGGCGAATGTAGAAGCTTTTGCCGAAGCTGCAACGGATTTAGCGCTTGGTGAAATTAAATCAGCGTCAAAAAAAGTGCTCAATGGGTATGAGGAAGTTGAACGAATCATATTTGGTGATACAGCTTTGAAAATCCTAAGTGCGGCAGGCTATGATTCCAATTTTGATTTTGGTTGGGATTTATATGTCAATCAGTGCAAAGCGATTGGTTTAGCTTGTCCGGTAGATGTTTATGTTTATGATAAGAACGATACTCTTTGTGGCGCAATCGTCAACAATGAAGTTACACTTGACACAAGTGATGATGTTGATCTTGAGGTTATAAATGACGAAAAACTCGTAACGCTTTGGGAAGATGGCTACTATGTAAAGACCTTAGCAAATTGCGAAGGATCTTTGAATATAAGCGTAAAAGAACAAGGATATATAAACGGAGCGATTAGGACATTATCATTTGAAGATCTTCCATTGCATGTCGGTACACTATACAGACAGGATTATGGAATCGGTTACAACGATGACCAAAGTGCATACGCAGTAGAAGAATTAAATGGCGATAGAATTGAGGCAACTTCTGATGTCTTAAATCTAATACCTGTACAAATTGACGAACCCCATACCCACACCTACACCTCAACCGTTACCACGCCGTCGACCTGCATGACGGAAGGCGTTGAAACCTACACCTGCGTGGCGGGTGATGACAGCTACACAAGATCCATCCCCGCCCTCGGTCACATTGACGAGGACAACGACGGCTATTGTGACCGCGAGGGCTGCGGCGAGATGATGACCGGCGACGGCCACTGCCCACAGTGCGGCAAGATTCACAACGGCGGCTTCTTTGACAGCATTGTCGGTTTCTTCCACCGCCTGATTTATCGCCTGACACACTTGTTTGGATAACTAGCAACAATTAACCCTGAGAGCGAAAAACTCTCAGGGTTAAACTTTTTTCAAAACTTATCGAACAAATTTTCTGCAAGCTATTGACAAACGTGAAATAATCAATATAATAAAGATGCAAGGGAAAACCTTGTTTTTTGTTGTTGTAAAAAAATGAATGATTCTGAACCACTTTTTTTTAGTCGTTACATAGGTTCAGCACACATGCGCAGCCCATGATTGGCTGCAGGACTGAACGAAAGGAAACATCACCTTTCGCAGTTTGTGCTGTCTGTGTGACGGCTTTTTCTTTTTGTCCCAAATTGAATGACTGTCCGGCAGATACAAACCGCCATGACCTCATCATCCAAGATGAGCGAGCGCGTGTCGCTGCAATGCGACGCGACTGTACAGCGCCCGTTGAGATACGAAAGTGCCTGCAGGAATCTTGCCGGAGGAAGCAGCAAAGGAATCACTGCAACAAAAACGGCTCTCATTCGCAGTGATTCAATAGGGGTGCGGCGCTGTTTCGGCCTCGCAGAGCCCACTGACATCTTTGCACGGCGCAGGCGTGAAAGTGTCATAGTGGGTTACACACTTTCGCAGGAAGTGTGTAAAGAGAGGCGGCGGTCGTGTCATAACAACCTGACACTTCGTGTCAGAACCTTGGCGGCGTGGCTGCGCCACTGGCTAATGTAGGTTACACAGATTCGCGAGAATCTTGTGTAACCGGAAGCGTCTAATCAAGAATCCATGTATGAGGAGGTGATGAATATCGAAAAAACAAACTATTGTGTTGCGCGTGTCAAAACATATACGACTGCATCCATAGGCAAGGCAGAACGACATAACGAACGAAAAAACGAAAGCTACGCCAATATGAATGTGGACTTGTCTCGTACCTCTATGAATGTCCATTTCAAGGATTGCGGTGATCTGACCTACAATCAAAAACTGCAACAGATGGTTGACAAGAAGCAAGTCTCTCTGCGTGGCCTGCGTCCAGACGCCAAAATTTTTGATGAGATGATCGTGGATGTTAATACCCAATACTTTGGAGATCACGGCGGGTATGAGTATGCGATTCGGTTCTATGAAGAAGCTTATCGGTTTGCGGTGCAGGAATACGGAGAAGAAAAAGTGTTGTCTGCGGTCATGCATGCAGACGAGCTGAACAAAGCGCTAACCGAACAGTACGGTTATCCCGTTTACCACTATCATATGCACATCGTCGCGCTGCCGGTGGTGGAAAAGCGGGTGCTATGGTCAAAACGGTGCAAAGATCCCGCCTTGGTCGGTACGGTCAAAGAAGTCATCCATCAGGTCAGCCATTCTAAAAAATGGCGGTCTGAAAAGAAGCTGGATGAGAACGGTCAGCCTGTGCTTCGCCCAGACGGAAAGCCCATGCTGATAGCATCCTACAGCCTTTTGCAGGATCGGTTCTTTGCCCATATGCAGAACGCCGGGTATCCGGATTTTGTACGCGGCGAGCGCGGCAGTACCACGGAACATCTCTCCTGTCTGCAATATCAGATTGAAAAGGACACAAAGCGTCTGTCTGAAGTGCAAGAGCAGGTACAGGCCGAAGAGATAAAATATGATGCGGTGCATTTGGTGCATAAAACCTACGAAGAGATTGACAGCATGGGCAAAAAGAATCTTTCCGGCAAATACACCGTTGCCAAAGAAGATTACGAAGCCTTAACCGCACTTGCCAAATCAGGTGTTGTAGCTCACGCAGAAATCCAACGGCTGCAAGAGGACGTTTTGTTTTTCAAGCGCCGCTTTTATGAAGCCCAAAGCAGTTTGCATCAGTTGCAGAAAAAGTTTAACGCACTGAAAGAAAAATGTCAACCGTACCTATATGCACTGGAGCATCTGCCGGATTTGGTCAGTAAATTCATGGATGCCGTCAAAACACATATCGAACAACGCAAAGAGAAAAAGCCTCAAAACAAAAACTATGACCGTGACGCACGGTAAAAGATCAAAATGAAAGGAAAAAATATGCTAAATCTAAATGACAAACCCGCAGTAATGCTGGATATCAGCAAGCTGCACCCATTCAAAGATCACCCGTACAAAGTTCTGGATGACGATGAAATGAAAGACTTAACGGAAAGCGTCCGGCAAAACGGCATTCTCTCCGCCCTAATCGTTCGACCGTTGGAAAGCGGCGACGGTTACGAAGTCATTTCCGGTCACCGACGCTTACACGCCGCACAGCTTGCAGGTCTGACCGAAGTGCCGGCTCATGTTTATGACATCGACCATGATACTGCCGCCATCTGGATGGTGGACAGCAATCTCCATCGGGAACACATTCTTCCCAGTGAAAAGGCATTTGCACTGCTTATCAAGACAAATGCCCTCAAGAAACAGGGCAAGCGCTCCGATTTAACTTCGTCTCAAAAAGAGACGAAGTTGCGCACAGATGAACTACTCGCCAAAGATACCGGGGAAAGCCGGGCAACCGTGCAACGGTATCTTCGTTTGACACATCTGGTTCCCGAACTGCTGCAGCTTGTGGATGAAGGCAAAATGGCGATCAGTCCGGCGGTGGAGCTTTCCTTCTTGCCGGAAGCGCATCAACGATACTTGTTCCGACTCTTTGGCGAGGCGCAATCCCTGCCG
>JAFSYM010000111.1 GCA_017450005.1 Clostridia bacterium | reverse complement strand
TTGCCAAATCGGACAGCGTCGGTAATACAGTAGACGTGCGTCTGAAAATGTATACGCCGCTGTATTATCTGCTCGAATCCTCAGAAGGCTTCGGCACAAGCGCAGTCGCCAAATACTGGCGTATCCGCACGGGTATCGCGCAGAGCGATTGTGCCCTGTCAACGGAAATGAATCTCGCGCTCGCGCTGGAAAACTACGACTCAGTAGATTCCGTTGACTTTGAAACGATCTGGGGAGCCGGACACACACAGGCAGAACGCACCGGCAATTCGACGGAAAACTTCATCGCATGGATCGGCGAATGTTTAGATGCGGAGTAAACCGTACACGCCTCCTGTTTTGATACAAATAAAAATGGCAGAAAAACGCCCTCAAATCTGCATGAATGTATGTGCGGCTTTGGGGGCTGTGATACGGAAGAAAACACCGGCGGAACGGAACCGATATTCTGCCGAAAACACAGTTGAATGCTTCGGGCGGATATGATATAATCTACACAGATAATGGATGCATTGAGGTGCATGGATGATGAACGCGACAAACAGTATTTACGGCACTCGCTTGGCGGAAATGGAATCCGTCATGGCATCTTTGGCGGACTGCATCCGGTCAGCTGCCGCAGACATTAAGGAAAGAACCGGCATGAATCCGGTCGAGCATCTGAAATACCGCATCAAGGCGGAGGACAGTATGCGCGAAAAATGCCGCCGGCAGGGACTGCCCGAAACGGCGGAAAGCGCGCTGCAAAGCATTCATGACGCGATCGGTCTTCGCGTGGTCTGCACCTTTCTCGACGACGTGTACGCGATCCGGGATTACCTGCATGCACGCGATGATCTGGAGATTGTCAACGAAAAGGATTATATCCGCAACGTCAAGCCCAACGGCTACCGCAGTCTGCACCTGATTGTAAAGAAAGACAGCTATTATGCCGAGATCCAGATCCGCACGATCTCCATGGACACCTGGGCGGCGCTCGAGCACCAGATCCGGTACAAAAAGAACGTCGGCAACTCCGCGCTGATCTTTGAAGAGCTCAAACGCTGCGCGGACGAGCTGGCGTCCACGGACGTTTCCATGCAGATTATCCGCGCCGCGATCAAAGAAAAGGATGGGGAAGCATGAAACTGTTACTTGCGGAAGACACACGCGACCTGAACCGATCCGTTACGGTTCTGTTTCAGATGCAGGGCTACGACGTCGACAGCGCATTTGACGGCGAGCAGGCACTGGAATTTTTGAAGAACGACAGTTATGACTGCGTCGTGCTGGACATCATGATGCCGAAGGTGGACGGCTACGGCGTGCTCTCAGAGATGCGCCGGCGGCATATTTCCACGCCCGTCCTGCTGCTGACCGCCAAGGCGGAGATCGACGACCGCGTGACCGGTCTGGACGCGGGCGCGGACGACTATCTGCCCAAGCCCTTCGCGGCAAAAGAGCTGCTCGCGCGCATCCGCGCCCTGACCCGCCGGCATCAGATGGACGCGTTCGACGAACTACGCGCGGGCAATACCGTGCTGGACGCCGGAAAGTATACGCTCTGCGCGGCAAATTCCGTCCGCCTGTCCAACAAGGAATTCGACCTGATGGCGCTGCTTATGTCCAACACGGACGTCGCGCTGTCTACGCCGTACCTGCTCGAGCATGTGTGGCGGCACGACGAGAACGCGCAGGATGACACCGTCTGGCTGTATGTTTCCTATCTCAGGCGAAAGCTCGAGGCGATCTGCTCTTCCTGCACGATCACCGGCAGCCGGGGCGGCAGCTTTCAACTCGCGGAGGTGGATGCGCAATGAACGCCAAAGAGATTCAAAAGCTGCGCAGGAAATTTATCCTGATCGCCACCGTCTCCTTTTTTCTAGTCACTTCGTTTATCGGGACTCTGATCAATTTCGCGATCTTTGCCGTCACGCAGATACAGATCAACGCGGAACTGGAACGAATCAGCGAAAACCGTCATGTATTTGACAGCGAGAACGAACCGCGCAATCAGCCGGACGGCCCGTCCGGCATGAACGATTTCCCGTTTTGTGCATTCACCTATGACGCGTCCGGCGATGAGATCGCGTACTTCGCCCGCAAAGGCAGTCCGATCGACAAAGACACGGCTTCGGAGATTGCGCAGGCTGTCCGGAAGCTACCGACAGATCACGGATACTACGCGGCCTATGCGTTTCGTCTGGCGCACAACGAGGACGGCACGTCTTCCCTCGTTTTGCTGGATATCGGCGGCATCCTGTATGTCCGGCGCATCCTGACGTTTGCAACGATCGGCGTGGGATTTGCCGGGATGCTCATCACGGTGATCCTTGTCGTTGCGCTGTCCAAGCGCGCGGTCAAGCCGGAGATCGAAAACAGCCGCAGGCAGGAGCAGTTCCTGACCGACGTCAGTCACGAGCTGAAAACGCCGCTGGCGGTCATCCGTTCCAACACGGAGATGCAGGAAATGACCGGCGGCGAATCGGAATGGACGCAGTCCACGATCCGGCAGGTCGACCGCATGAACAGTCTCATTCAGAACCTTGTGATGATTACGAAGTCACGGGAGATGGAGAGCCGCACAGGCACAGAGCCGGTCGACGTTTCGCAGGCGGTCGCACAGACGGCGCAGGATTTCGTCAGCCGTGCGGAAGGCGAAGGCAAGACGCTCACGCAGCAGATCGAGCCCGGGTTGGAGCTGACCGCCGACGGTAGCAAGATCCGCCAGCTTGCGATGCTGCTTCTGGACAACGCGGTGAAATACTGCGATGACAACGGCACAATTGAGATACGGCTGGAACCGTTTGCAAAGCGAAGCAAAAAAGGCGTCCGCCTTATTGTCTCCAACGATTACGCAGCGGGCAAGGATGTGGATTATACGCGCTTTTTCGAGCGTTTCTACCGCGAGGACAAGAGCCGCAACATCGACACCGGCGGGTACGGAATAGGCCTGAGCATCGCGGAAAGCATCTGCACCGAACAAAACGGCGCCATCCGCGCCGCGTGGCGCGACGGCAGAATCTCGTTCATCTGCGAGCTGTTTTAACTTCGCAAATCGTGACTTGTCATAGATACAACCAAACCGACGCAAAAGCTCGTACCGCAACGAGCCTTTGTGCCGGTCTGTTTATGCTCTGATAGAATTATTTGTATATTTTTCCAATGCTGGTTGTGACGACACCCTTCGCAGATACATACAGTTGACGCGTTTCCTTTGTGCATTATGTACAATTTATGTGCAGTCGATTTGACAGATCGAACATTGCGAAGCAGAATTTCTCCCAAACTCCCAACGTTGTTTGCGGAGGGTCGGGGTTATGGATATATATGGTAAAGCCAAAATCGTTATTTTTCAACGGCATCCAATGTGTTCCGGATTAAAATTTGGGCTCAACAAGTTTTTTTATGCAGTTCTTCTCCTTGGCGCGACAAAATATACTTGATTCTATGTGTTGGATGTGCTATACTATGTTCGCAAGAAATAATTGCGTATTGCCGCAAAATTATCGTGAGGAGTAACATGGTTATACAACGAAATCGATATCTTCAAAAGCTGATCCACCGCAGGGAGAACGGCCTTGTTAAGGTCATTACCGGTATACGGCGCTGTGGAAAGTCGTATCTTCTCTTTGAGTTATACCATCAGTATCTGAATGCCGACGGCGTTGCGGACGATCATATTATTGAGCTTGCCTTGGACGAGGATGAAAACGCCCGCTATCGAAACCCCTTGGAATTGGGGCAGTATATCCGCAGTCTCCTGATTGATAAGGAAAAAATGTACTACGTTTTTCTGGACGAGATCCAAAAAGTGGCGGAGATCCCAAATCCGTATCTTCCGGGAACAGAGGAGAAAATCGGCTTTGTGGATGTTCTGATTGGGCTGATGAAGATCAAAAACGTAGATCTTTATGTGACCGGCAGCAATTCCAAAATGTTGTCCACAGATATCCTGACGGAGTTTCGCGGCCGTGGAGATGAGGTGCGCGTGAATCCGTTAAGCTACCGGGAATTCAGTTCTGCTTATGAAGAGGACAAGCGCAACGCATGGCGGGACTACTTCGCCTTCGGCGGTATGCCGTTGGTTTTGGCACAAAAAACGCCCGAAGATAAGATCCGGTATCTGCACAGTTTATTTGATAAGATCTATCTGGATGATATTATGGCTCGCCACAACATCGCCAACGACAAAAACGTTTTAGACGATTTGCTGGATATTGTGTCTTCTTCTGTCGGATCGTTGACCAATCCGTCCAAGATTCAAAAGACCTTTGCCTCTGTGAAGGGCACAGCAATTTCAGACGATACGATCAGTCGTTATCTGGATTACTTTATGGACGCCTTTCTTCTTTATCAGGCAAAGCGGTATGATGTGAAGGGACGCAAATACATCGGCTCTCCGTTGAAATACTACTACTCGGATATAGGGTTACGAAACGTCCGATTGAATTTCCGGCAGCAGGAAGAAAACCATATCATGGAAAACCTGATTTACAACGAACTGCGTGTTCGGGAATTTGACGTGGATGTAGGCATTGTGACAGTCAATTCCCGCAATGCACAGGGCAAGAGCCAACGCACACAGTATGAAATAGATTTTGTTGCCAACAGCGGCAGCCAGCGGTATTATATTCAGTCCGCCTTTGCGATCCCGGATGAGCAGAAAAGGACGCAGGAGACCGCTTCTTTGAACGGGATCGCGGATTCTTTTCGCAAGATCGTTGTCGTTCGGGACAACATCGTTCCATGGCATGATGAACGCGGGATCCTCTATATCGGCATTGAGGAGTTCCTGCTGGACGAGAATGCATTGATGCTGTGATGGGCGATGCGGTTGAATAGAACAGCGGCGATAACGCAGTTAATAAACGAGGTGATTAGAATGCGGTGCTATGCGGAACTGCAAGCAGAGAACGAGCGGCTGCGTGCGGAAAATGTGCAGCTTCGTCTTCTGCTGGAGCAGCACGGCATTGCTGTGGCTGAAACGGATCGGCAAGGTGCCATCAACGTGAATTCTGTGTCGCAAGAAAACGCTTCCGTGACCATGCGAAGCAGTGCGAAGGAAAAGATCGCGCTGTTTCGTTCTTTTTTTCGCGGGCGCGAGGATGTGTTCGCGCGGCGCTGGTACAGCAAGACGACCGAGAAAAGCGGCTACCAACCGGTGTGCGGCAACGAATGGGACGCTGAACTTTGCGACAAGCGCAAGTTCAAGTGCGGCGCATGCCCGAACCGCAAGCTGCTGCCGCTGACGGACAGAGACATTTACGATCCTCGCCGTCAACGGCATCCCGGTGTTTGCCTTTGAGATGAAGAACCAGTTCACCGGCCAGACCGTCGAAAATGCCAAACGCCAATAGAAGACCGACCGCGATCCGCGCGAAATCTGCTTCCGGTTCAACAAGCGCATTCTTGCGTTTGTCTGCGTCGACCTTTCCGAAGCGTGGATGACCACCAGGCTCGCCGGAGACAAGACCTATTTTCTGCCCTTCAACCAGGGCAGCAACGGCGCAGGGGCAGACAGCGGCAAGGGCAACCCCGCGAACCCGGACGGCTACCCCACGGAATATCTTTGGAAGACGGTCTTCCGCGCGGACAGCATGATGGATATGACAATCAGGGAAAGCTTCATCTTATCCCACAAAAATCCGTGAACAGCGAAAAAAACAAAATACGCTATTGACACCGTGTCAGGATCGTGCTATAATACAGTTACTGACACGGTGTCAGTATAGTGCGGAAACATGGGGAGGACAATATGCCAAAGAGAGAAACGCCGGAAGTTCGGGAGGAAGAGATTCTGAACGCCTGTGAAAAACTGTACGGCAAAATGCACTTCAGAGACGTGACGATCAAGCAGATCAGCGCGGAAACGTCCTGCTCGCGTCCGTCGATCTACAATTACTTTCAGACGAAGGAGGAGATTTTCCTGCGGCTGTTTGAGCGCGAGTATCTTCTCTGGTGCGACGATCTCGAGAGGATCGGCGCGGACGGCGCAACGGTCGATGAATTGCCCGAACAGCTTGCAAGGTCACTGGAAAAGCGCAGGTTGATGCTCAAGCTCCTTGCGGTCAACCTGTATGATATGGAAGAAAACAGCCGGATCGAGCGTCTTGTGTCTTTCAAAAGAGCGTACGGAAGAAGCGTCACGCTGTTTGACAGCATTCTCAGAAAGGCGTTTCCGGACAAAACAGAGCAGGAACGCCGGCAAATACTCGTCGCCGCTCTGCAGTTTCTGCACGGCGTGTATCCCTATGCACACGCAACGCCCAAGCAGATCGAGGCCATGGATGCCGCCGGTGTGCGGCACGATAACGGAAGCATATACGAATTATCTTTGATCGGTTTGCAAAAACTATTACAATAACGGAGGAAACAGTATGCTCGGTAATTTCAGCTACAAAAATGCAACAAAGCTCTATTTCGGAGAGGATGCGCTCGACTATCTGCGCGAGGAACTGCCGAAGTACGGCGACAACGTCGTGCTGATCTACGGCGGCGGCTCAATCAAAAAGAACGGAATCTACGACGCGGTGATGCGGATTCTGCGAGAATGCGGCAAGAACGTCGTAGAGGATGCGGGCGTCATGCCGAATCCCACGGCGGATAAGCTGCGCGAAGGCGTGCAGATCGCCCGTGCGCACAAAGCGGATCTGCTGCTCGCGGTCGGCGGCGGTTCCTGCTGCGACTATGCGAAAGCGGTTTCCGTGTCGGTCAACTGTGACGACGATCCGTGGGACAAATACTTTGCGCGTTTTGAGGAACCGGACTGCGCGATCGTACCGGTCGGCTGCGTACTGACGATGGCGGGCACCGGCAGCGAGATGAATGCCGGCTCAGTCATCACCAATCACGACCTGCATTTGAAAATCGGCCATGTGTTCGGCGAGGACGTGATGCCGAAATTCGCGATTCTGAACCCGCGCTTTACGATGTCCCTGCCGAAGAAGCAGATGGTTGCCGGCGTTTATGACATTTTCAATCACATCTGCGAGCAGTATTTTTCCGGCGAAGACGACAACGTGAGCGACTATCTCGCGGAAGGGCTGATGAAGTCCGTGATCCGCAACGCTCTTGTTGCCATTGAAAACCCGCAGGACTATGAGGCGCGTTCCAACATCATGTGGGCGGCAACGTGGGCACTGAATACGCTGATCTCCCGCGGTAAGACGACCGACTGGATGGTGCACATGCTCGGTCAGGCGGCGGGCGCGTATACGGATGCGACGCACGGTATGACGCTCGCGGCGGTATCACTGCCGTATTACCGGCACATTCTGCCCTACGGTCTGCCCAAGTTCAAGCGGTTCGCGCTCGAAGTCTGGGGCGTGGACGGCACAGACAAAACAGACGCGCAGATCGCCGAAGAAGGGCTTGCCGCACTGGAGGGCTGGATGCGCAAAATCGGCGTCACGATGACGCTCGGCGAACTCGGCGCAACGGAAGACATGATCGAAGGGATCGCCGATGCGACAATCATTCTCGACGGCGGATACAAGGTGCTCGACCGCGCTGAGGTCGTGCTGATACTGAAAGAGAGTTTGTAAGGGAGGAGTATCCATGAAAAAACTGGTTGCTTATTTCAGCGCGAGCGGCGTGACGAAAGCCGTTGCGCAAAAACTCGCGCAGGCGGCGAACGCCGATCTGTTCGAGATCGTGCCGAAGCAGATCTACACGAATGCCGACCTCAACTGGCGTGACAAGCACAGCCGCAGCTCGGTCGAAATGAACGACCGCGCCTGCCGTCCCGCGATGGCGGCGGCGCCGGATGTATCCGGCTATGACGTGATCTTCGTCGGTTTCCCCGTCTGGTGGTACCGTGAGCCGTCCATCATCGACACATTTATGGAAAGCGCAGACTTCACCGGCAAGACGGTTGTGCCGTTCTGCACGTCCGGCGGCAGCGGACTTGGCGACGCAGCCACGAATATGCATACGCTCTCGCCCGGTGCAAAGGTGTATGACGGCAAAAGATTCTCTGCTTCCGTTTCCGCGGATGAACTGAAAAAGTGGGCGGAACGGTTTTGAAAGGACAGGATATGAAAAGAATCATTTCAGCTATTTCCATCATTGTCCTGGTCGCAGCACTGCTTGCTTCCTGCGGACAGACGGCTGCACCGGATGATACAAGCAACGTGAAGGAAACGACTGCGTCTTCAAAAGAACCCGTATCTGTCACTGCTGAAACGGCTTCTCAGCCGGAAAGGCAAAAAGACGTTCTTGTCGTCGTGTTCTCCGCCACCGGCACGACCAAAGCCGTTGCCGAACGGATCGCAGCCTACGCCGATGCGGATCTTTATGAGATCAAGGCCGCGCAGGAATACACCGCAGCAGATCTCAATTGGAATGACCGCAGCAGCCGCACGACGATCGAACAGAACGACAAATCCGCCCGCCCGCAGATCGGGAGTCCGGAGCTGTCGCTTGACGGGTACAAAACCGTCTTCATCGGCTACCCGATCTGGTGGGGCGAGGAGCCGCGCATCCTCGATACGTTCGTAGAGAAGTATGCTTTTGACGGCGTCACCTGCGTCCCGTTCTGCACGTCGGGCGGCAGCGGCGTCGGCAGGAGCGACAAAAACCTTGCCGACCACGCAGGCACCGGCAACTGGGTAAGCGGGAAACTGTTGAACCATACATCCGATGCGGATCTGCAAAACTGGATCGACAGCGTAATGTGATATGAAAGCAAAACAAATCGTCAGGACAATCGTCGACGTTGTCATGCTGCTCGCCTTGCTCTGCCTGATGGCCTATCAGGTTATGGGCGAGGCGCTGCACGAGTATATCGGCGTCGGTATGACGGTGATGCTCATCGCACACCATTTCCTAAATAACAGGTGGTACAGAGTGCTGTTCAGGGGAAAATACAATGCGAACCGAATCCTGTCAACCGTTACGAATACACTTTTGCTGGGCTGTATTGCGTTGACCGCTTTCTGCGGAATGAGCATGAGCTCTCATGCCGTCCCGTTCCTCTACGGTATGGCTGATACAGTTTTCGCTCGAACGGCACATCTCGCATTGTCTTACTGGTCGTTTGGTCTGATGGGGTTTCATCTCGGTCTGCATTTGCCGGCGATCACGGCAAAGATAAAGCCGAACAAAGCCGCAAAGATCGTATGCGCGGCGGCGTTCACGGCTGCGGCAAGCGCCGGACTATGGCTGTTTATCCGCAGCGGCATTCCGGATTATATGCTTTTCCGCACGCATTTCGCATTCTTTGATTATGAAAAAACAGCGGTGCAGGTATTCCTTGAAAACGCCGCAATAGAATGCTTCTTCGCATTTCTCGGCGTGATCGCGGTACGCCTGATTCGCACGCTGAGCAAAACACAAAGACAGCAGAACCAAAACCCAACGTCCGAAGTCTGACAGAACTGAAACAAAAGGAGTTACAAATGAAAGAAAAAATCGTACAAACTGCAGGAAGAAAAGCGCTCGGCGAATTTGCGCCGGAATTCGCGCACTTTAATGACGACGTTCTTTTCGGCGAGAACTGGAACAATGACGATCTGGATCTCCGTACGCGATGCCTGTTGACAGTGGTCGCGCTGATGGCGCAGGGCATCACGGACAGCAGTCTGCGTTACCACATCGAGAATGCCAGGCTGCACGGCGTCAGCCGGAAAGAAATGGCCGCGGCGATCACGCACGTCGCCTTTTATGCCGGATGGCCGAAAGCATGGGCGACGTTCAACATGGCCAAGGATGTATACATTGAATCGAACGAGGCGCACTCCGAAAAAGACAAATACCAAAATACGCTGTTCTTTCCCGTCGGCGATCCGAACCCGTACGGAAAATACTTTGTCGGGCAGAGCTATCTCGCGCCGATTTCCACGCAGCAGATTCCGGTGTTCAACGTGACGTTCGAGCCCGGGTGCCGCAACAACTGGCACATCCATCACGCACAAAGCGGCGGCGGACAGATGCTGATCTGTGTCGGCGGGCGCGGATATTACCAGGAATGGGGCGAGGCACCCGTGGAAATGACGCCGGGCACCGTGATCAACATCTCGGCAAACGTCAAACACTGGCACGGCGCAGCGCCGGACAGTTGGTTCTCGCATCTTGCGATGGAGATCCCCGGCGAAGAAGCGATCACCGAATGGTGCGAACCGGTGGATGAAGCGCAATATGCGGCACTTGGATAAATATGAGGAAAAGAGCGGGGGCGGCAGATGCAGATCACGATCCACATTTACTACAGCAGCAATGAACCGGGCAATGCGGCAGCATTCGCCGAAGAAATGGGACAACGCGGTATAGCTGACCGGATCAGAGAAGAGAAGGGCAGTCTGCGGTATGAATACTTCATCCCGATGGGCGCTCCAAAACCGTCCTTCTGATCGACAGTTGGGAGGATGAGACGGCGCTCGATGCACATCACGCGTCACCGATGATGGCGGAAATTGCCGCGCTGCGCGAGAAGTATGATCTGCATATGCGTGTGGAGCGCTTTTTCCGAGCAGAAGATGAACCGGACACGCGTTTATCCGGAAATGACAAACAGACCCATCGGGATATCGAAGGCATCGGACTAATACTGCCTGTGCTGAAAGAATAGCGATGCACGCAGATTACTATGCAACGGCGCAAAAGTACGTAACCGAAAACGTGCTCTTGCGCCGGTTTATTTATGCTCCGGTGGAATGATTTGCGTGCTTTTCCGCTGCGAGGCAGGGCAGACGGTTTCGCTACAGCACGTATTCATACAGCTCGTAATCCGTCCAGCCGGTGTCTGCATAATACATCGGCAGCGTATGCAGGTACCGAAAGCCCATGCCGGCATACAGCCGTTCGGCCGGGACGTTGCCTTTCAGAACGTCCAGCCGGATCACTTTCTGGCGGTTTCGGCGCGCAAGCTCCATGACGAACCGCACCATCTGCCGCCCGTATCCCTTGCCGGTGCGGGACGGATGCACACCGAGCGCATGAATGACGGTCACTTCGTTTTCCGCCGCTTCCGTCGGCCATCGGAATTGCCGGTATCCGTCGTTGCATTGATGGTTCACCACCATGGCGGCTATGATCGCATCGTCTTCCAGACCGATATACAGATTCCCGTCCCGGATAGATTCTTTCAGATAGTCCGGGGCAGGGTAGATATCCTTTTTCCATCCTGCGCTGTACGGAAGACCGGCGATGCCGTCGATCAGGGAATGGTAAAACGATCGGACGGCGGGGTATCGGCTGATTGCAGCTTTCTCTATTCGCATCATACAATGATTCACGCACATTGTCACAAGTCAGAGGATATACCGGAACAGGTAGATTACCGTGTTCAGAATATTGTTCAGCACATAGCGCAGTGCGGAGAACGTATACGGAAACGAGAAATCCCACTCGGCTGGACGAACCAGTGATCCGAGGAAGGAATCGTCGTATACGCGCTCGGGATGCAGGAACGCCTTGGTGCGCATTTTGGCGCTGCAAAGACGGCGCACGGATTCCCGCAGCGCCGTGCCGAAGCCGACCGGATCGCGCTCGTACGCCTGCCGCATCACGCGCATGTGCGACAGTTTCTGCAAAGACCAGACGCCTGTCAGCATCGTGTCGCCGCCGCCGTACACCGCATTGACCGGGCTCATATAGCCTTTACCCGTGAAATTGGAGGAGTAGTCCGAGATCACATACCCCTCAAAGCCCCATTCAGTTCGCAGCAGATCCCGCAGCAGCGCGCTGTTTGCGCCGCACCAATCTGCCCCAAGCCGGTTATACGCGCTCATCACGCCGACCGTTCCGGCCTCTTTGACCGCCGGCTCGAACGCGCGCAGATACACTTCGCGGATCGTCTGCTCGTCCGCCCATGTAAACAGACCGTTCCGATGTGCTTCCTGGTCGTTCAGGGCAAAGTGCTTGACCGTCGTCACCAGTTCATACCGGTTCGCGCCGCGCACGACGGCTGCGCCCATACAGCCGGACAGCAGCGGGTCCTCGGAAAAGTATTCAAAGTTCCGGCCGCCCATCGGATTGCGATGCAGATTCAGTCCCGGCGCATACCAGACGTCCACGCCCATGTCGGCCGCTTCTTTCCCTGCGCATTCTCCCATCCGCTCGGCAAGCGGCGCATTCCACGTGCAGGCGATCGCCGTTTCGCACGGGTACGCCGTGCCGCTGTCCACATAGACCAGCCCGTGGCGGCCCTTGACGGACGACGGGCCGTCGTTGTCCTCGGTCGCGGGGATGCCGAGCCGCTGTACGCCCTGTGTTTCAAAGCCGGAATGGACGAACAGGTCGATCATCTCATCTATCGTCAACTGATCCAGAAACGCATCCCATTTCGATTCGTCCGCCGCAACGTCCCGCAGGGTGATCGGCTGCGCATAGCGGACGCCTGTTTTTGGCGCTTCCCCCTCTGTTGTGACCGCGGGCAGCGCGTCCTTGTTTTTTACGGCGTCATCCGCCGCGAGGGTACGCGGCGCCGGAACAATCCCGTCGGCACGCGAGAGAACGGGCAGACCGTTATCCGCAGCGGAAAACAGATTCCGGATCGGCGCGCCGGTCGCATCATCGGACGTAAAGACGGTTTCCGGCAGCAGGAAGGACGCCTCGGCGTACGGCGTGCGGACGTCATCGCCGAGGAACAGACGGTATACGCCCGCTTCCAGAACGTAAGCCTGGTGATCGTGCATATCGTAGGACGCCATGTCGCGCAGAGAAACGTACAGACGCACGCGCTCGCTCTCGCCCGGCATGAGCAGTTTCGTTTTGGCAAAGCCGCCGAGCTCGACTACGCTCTTTTCGATCCCGCCCGGCGTGTACGGCGCGCTGAAGTACAATTCGACGACTTCTTTTCCGGCACACGAACCGGTGTTTTTTACCGTGACCTGCGCCGAAATCCCGTCGCCGTCCATCGTGAATACAGCATCGGTTTTGGCAAAAGACGTATAGGAAAGGCCGTATCCGAAGGGATACTGCACCTTCTGCGGCGCGAAGGTTTCAAAATACCGGTAGCCGATATAGATGCCCTCGCTGTATTCCGTGTAGTAACCGCCGCCGCCATACGCATGCGTGCCGAAAAACGCCGTGGACGGATGATCCTCCACGCGGTACGCCGCCGTATCCGCCAGCTTTCCGGAAGGACTGACCGCGCCGGACAGTACCTTTGCCGCGCCTTCCAGACCGAACTCGCCGGGAATCCACAGCAGCATGGCCGCCTTGATGCTGTCATAGGATTCCAGCCATCCCATCTCCATCAGGTTGCCCGTGTTGAACAGAACGATCACTTCGGAAAATGTGCCTGTCACCGTGTCGACAAGCTGCTTTTCCGCATCTGTCAGCCGCAGCGTCTGTGCCGAAAGATCCCGGCTTTCGGCGCTTGTGCGGCTGATGACCAGCAGCGCCGTATCGGAATATGCCTTTGCCTGTGCCATCACTTTTTCCGTCAGGTATTTTACCGGCATTTCCGCGACAGCGTTTCTGGCAAACGCCAACTGCAGCAGATTGTTGAGGACGATGCTGTCCGTTTTGGGCGTGAAAGAACGCACGTGCCGTTCATACAGCGCTTTCAATTCCGTATTGTATGCGATTCCTGCCGATTCCAGCGCCTCATAAAACGTGACCGGATCGACCGTCGTTACAGCACCCGAACCGGCGCCGCCGTAAAACGGCATGGCGGAACCCACGCCGAACACATTGACACGTTTCTCTGCGAGCGGCAGCGCGTTCTCTTCATTTTTCAGCAGCACGACACCCTCCGATTCGAGCTCGACGGCCACGGCTCTGGTTTGCGCCGCAATGTCCGCGTCCAGTTTTCCGCTTCTTGCCGAAGCAAGCGGCATGAATACGGTGAAAACAAGGATGCAAGTCAGCAATACAGCAAAGATTTTCTTCATGCGCACCATTCCTCTATCCGTCAGTGTTTCCTGCAGGCTTACCGCGCAAATACGGAAATAAAGAAATGACGGACGACTGAGAGCAGATGGAACAGGCTGCCGTAGAACTGCACGAACCATGTGAACATACCGGTGCCGTGCATGTCCCGTCCGGCTTCGGCGATCACGGGCGCCGTCTGCGTGCCGATCCCGTTGTCGAACAGCGTCTGCAAAACCGCACGCGCGATCTTTTCGTTGCCGACCGCGCTGGGATGGATGCGGTCTTCGGCAAAATCACGGTCGGAATCCGTCAACACCTGCGCGACGTCCACCAGCAGAATGCCGTCCGGATGCGCCGCGGCATACTGCCGGAACAGGGCGTTGAACCGGTCTGCGCCCTGCTGATAGGCCTCGCCGACGTAGCCGGTCTGCGGATTGTAAATGGTCTGCAGCAGGATTGCCGCGTCCGGATTGAGCTGCCGGATCGTCCGGATGATCTGCTGCAGGTCGTCGTAAAAACGATCCGCGATCTCGTCGAAACGCGTATAGTCCTCTTTGACGATCGCGTCGTACAGCAGCGCGTTCAGGTTGCCGAGCAGGAAGTTGTTGCCGCCGATCGAAATGCTGATGACGTCCGCGTCGGCGATCGCCGCCTTGACCTGCTCGTTCTGCATGCGCTGCAGCAGATTCTGCGTCGTGTGTCCGGGCACAGCGAAATTGTCATAGGCATAGCCGTTCGTGTCGGCGACGATTTTGCCGTACACCGCCTGCCCGGGATTGGACAGACCCGACCCGAACGCGATGGAGTCGCCGAGCACGACGTAGTGCGGCGCATCTTCCGCGGCAGACGCAATGACGCAGCAGCCCAGCGCCAGAAGCAGGCTCAGCAGAACGGACAATCCTCTTTTTATGAATGCTGTTTTATACATGGTGAACGCTCCTTTCTTCTGTATCCGGTTGAAATACCGTTCTCGCGTTTTCGCTGAGCATCCGGCGGTACTCGTCGTCGGAATAACCGAGCGACAGGAATCGCGCAAGCTCCTGCGCCGGCGAGCCCAGCGGATAATCCGTGCCGAACAGGACTCTGTCCGTGCCGTAGCGGTCGATGATGCGTTTCACGTCGTCGTTGCCGAGCCATGCGAAAGTGGAGGAGCTGTCGACGTACAGGTTTTCCAGACCGCACAGCTTTTTCGACGCCTCCTCCCAGATCGACCAGCCGCCGAAATGCGCGCCGACGACGATCAAATCCGTGTAGATTTCCAGCACCGGCAGCAGGCGGTTCGGGTTGGAGTTGTCGTACCGGCTGTCGCCCGTGTGCATCAGGATCGGCAGTCCCGCCTGCTCGCACAGCTCGTAGATTTTCAGACAGCGGTAATCGTCGATTTTGAAATTCTGGATATCTGGATGCAGCTTGACGCCGCGCAGACCGAGCGACACGATCTCGTCGACGTCGCGCTTCAGGTCCTCGCTGTCGGGATGCAGCGTGCCGAGTCCGGCAAAAACGCCGCCGTTTCTGACCGTGTCAGCAATGAAACGGTTGATGCCGGAAACCTGGTGCGGCGTGGTCGCAACCGACTGGACGATGAAGCGGTCGATACCCGCCTTTTTGCCTTCGCGCAATAGCATGCCGACCGTGCCGTCGCCGAATCCGTTGAAATGATAGAAATTTTCGGTGGCGCGTTCGGCCTTTTGCGCAATCCTGTCCGGATAAATATGACAGTGCGCGTCAATCACAAAATACTTTCCGTCAACCATTTTCCTGCCTCCCGTCTGTTTAGAAATGATCTGGTGACGCTATGGATTAAAACAAAAACCGCCCCAAAGCATCGGATTGCTTTGAGACGGGTGTAAATCAAATTTGCACTCGCGGTACCACTCAAATTGCGGATGAAGAATCCGCCGCCTCTTCGAGGTCTGCCAACCTCTATGCACTCACGCAGCATACGCGGGAAACGCCTACCGGGTGTCTGACCTTTCGGGGCTCCGGCTCGGAAGGGATGGGAGCTCTGCAGTCCTTTGCCGGGATTACACCGTTCCCGGCTCTCTGTAAAAATCGTTGCAGGTCCGTCTTCGTCAACGCCTTTTTTATGTTCAGTTTTTGCTACTTTATCACGTTAAAAGGGTAAAGTCAAGTGCTTTTTGGAATAATAAAAAATATTTATCGGAAGGGTTACGCGTCGATTGCGGCGATCTCGTCGCCTGCGCGGACGACGCCGCCGCGGACAACGCGGGCGAAGACGCCCTCTCTGGGCATGATGCATTGCCCGACCAGCGCTTTGATGGCGCAGCCGTCGTGGCACTCCTTGCCGATCTGCGTGATCTCCAGCACGGCGTCCTCGCCGACTTTGAGCAGTGTGCCGACCGGCAGCGTGTGCAGCTCGATCCCTTCCGTCGTCAGATTCTCGGCGAATACGCCGTGACACAGGCCGTCCGTGCGCATGCCTTTCGCTTTTTCAATGCTCTCTTTGGCCAGCAGGCTGACCTGCCGGTGCCATTTGCCGGCGTGGGCGTCGCCCTCCAGACCGAAATCCTCGATCAGACGTCCCTCGTCCACGGTGCGCTTGGGCGTCTTTTTCTTTTCGCTGATATTCACTGCCAGTATGTGCGCCATCGTTATCCTCCTGTTCTGTTGAGCCCGTGTGCTGTCGTTGTCTCGCCGAAACGATGTCCGGCGGGCTTTTTCAGTATGATCTGCCGTATGCGCTCGGTGAGCGCGTGCGCGTCATGCACATAAGGCAGCACGTCGTATACCGTGTCGTCGCCGAGGCAGGGCTTGACCTTGCCGTCCGATAAAAGGCGTATGCGGCTGCAAGTGCCGCAGAAACGGTGACTGACGGGGCTGATGAAGCCGATTCTGCCCGCAAATCCCGGCGCGGTACAGATACGCGCCGTGCCGTCCTGTTCGCCGGTCGGTTTGAGCGTGGGGAACCGCTGCAGCAGCTCGTCGTTCGTGACGATCCGCGATGCGTCCTCGCCGGCGTCGGAAAAGGGCATCAGCTCGATAAAGCGCATGTCGATCGGCCGATCTTTGGCCAGCGCGACCAGGTCGGCGGCGCCGTCGTCGTTGACGCCGCGCATCAGAACGGCGTTGATCTTGATCGGCGAGAGGCCGACGCGCATCGCTTCATCCACGCCTTCGAGCACACGGTGCAGAACGTCCGCGCCGGTCAGTTTGCGGTATGTGCTGCCGTCGGTACTGTCGAGGCTGATGTTGACGCTGTCGAGTCCGGCACGCCGCAGATCGGCGGCGTACTGTTTCAGGTAAACGCCGTTCGTCGTCAGAGCAAGCGTTTGCAGCGGCAGTGCGTGCAGACGGCCGGCAATTTCCACTATGTCGCCCCGCACGAGCGGCTCGCCACCGGTCAGGCGGAGCTTTGTAATGCCGCATCGCGTGAACGCAGACGCAATCGCGTAAATATCGCCGGCGGACAGCTCGTTCTCTTTTTTCGCGCAGTCCGTCTTGCCGCAGTAGACGCAGTTTAAATTGCAGCGCTCCGTCACCGAAACGCGCAGATAGGTGATGTCTCTGCCGAAACTATCCTTCATAGTGATAATCGCTCTTTCCGCCGTGCTTTTCCAAAAGCCGTATTTCCTCGATCACCATGCCGCGGTCGATCGCCTTGCACATATCGTACACGGTCAGCGCGGCGACGGATGCGCCGGTCAGCGCTTCCATCTCGACGCCTGTTTTGGCGGTGCATCTGGTGCGCACGACAATGCCGAGCGTGCAGTCGTTTTCCGGCTCGAAATCAACCGTTACGCTCTCGAGCGGGAGGATGTGGCACAGCGGGATCAGACTGCTTGTCTGCTTGGCGCCCTGTATGCCGGCGATCCGTGCGGCGGCAAGACCGTCGCCCTTTTTCAGATCGGCGGCCAGCAAAGCGGCAAGCGTTTGCGGCTGCATGCGTATGCGCGCATACGCGGCGGCTGTGCGCTGTGTGACGGCCTTGTCTCCGACGTCGACCATAACGGCCTCGCCCTTTTCGTTGATGTGCGTGAGCATGTCAATCCTCCAAGCTGTATCCGCCCATGCGTGCGAGACATTCGCGGCACGCAGCGGAACGTAAAGTATCCAGAAACGCGCGAACCATCGGGTCGTCCGCGCAGTCTTCGGCGATCAGAAAATCGTACGTTTCCCGGCAGATCGGAATAAAGTCCAGACCGTACATCTTAGCCGCGGAATAGATGCCCAGACCGGCGTCCGCATTGCCCGCGGCAATCAGCGCCGCAACGGCGGTGTGCGTGTATTCCTCGTTGTCGTATCCGTTGATTTCGGCAGCGTCGATCCCGTTTTCACGCAGCAGATGATCGCACAGGATGCGCGTGCCCGCACCGCGCTGGCGGTTGACGTAGCGCACATGCCGGATATCCGTAAAGTCTTTGATATGCAGCGGATTGCCCCTGGCGACCATCAGTCCCTGCATACGTCCGACGCCTTTTTCGATTACAGCGCCGCCGTCCGGAAAAAAACGCTTGATGTAGCTTTCGTTGTATGCGCCATTTTCGTCGAGCAGATGGATTGCGCCCATGTGCGCAAGGCCGCCCTTGAGGGCGTAAATCGCGCCCATGCTGCCGACGTGCGTGGAACTGACGCGAAACGGCGCGCCGGTCTGCGCGAGAAGATCGGCGACTTCGTCGATCAGCGGATCGTGGCTGCCGGTCACGATCAGTGTTTTTTCAATTTCGGCGGCGGGACGCAGCAGACGGACGGGAACCGTTTCGCCGGTTTCATAGCCTTCGCAGTTTTGCGGCACGGTCAGAATGCCGTCCGCTTTCGTAAAGCTGGTGATGACGCCTGCGCCGCGCGACAGGGGAGAGGCGAGCAGCTTCCCGCCGAGTCTGCCGAGCGCAACGCGCACGTATTCCGTGTATTTCAGGGAGGAGACGATCTTTCTGCCGAGGACCGCCTGCACCGTTTCCTGTGTGTTTTGCGTCTTGCCGTACCACTGCGCGAGGACACCTGCGACAACCTCGGTCATCACGACAATCGCCGACACCGGATAGCCCGGCAGACCGATCACGGGCTTGCCCAGCGCTTCGCCCAGTACGGCGGGCTTGCCGGGTTTGATTGCCAGACCGTGCACCAGAACCGTGCCGAGCGAGGCGATGATTTCACTCGTATAGTCGTCGCGTCCGGCGGAGGAGCCGGCGGAAATCAGAACTGCGTCGCATTCGTCCAGTGCCGTTTGCAGCGCGTCGCGGATGGCGTCCTTTTTGTCCGGTGTGATCGGATAGAGCGTTGCGTCCGCGTTGTATTCTGCCAGCATGCCGCGAAAGACGGACGAATTGAACTCGATGATTTCGCCCGTCTTCGGCGCGTCCGTCGGCGGGACGATTTCGTCGCCGGTCGGAATGATCCCGACAAGCGGCCGCCGCAGTACATCAACCATCGTAACGCCGCCTGCAAGCATCGCGCCGCAGAGCGCGGGGGTGAGCGCCGTGCCGGTCGGGGCGATCATGTCGCCCATGCAGATATCCTCGCCGACCTGCCGCACGTTCTGCCACGGGTGCACGCCGGACAGGATCGTATACGCGCCGTCTCCGGCGTCGATCAGATCCTCGACCATGATGACCGCGTCGAAGCCGTCCGGGATCGGGTCGCCCGTGTCCACGACGCGGTACATATCGGGTGTGAGTAGCAGCGGATCGTGCTCGCTCGCGGTGAATGTGTCCTGTGCGCGAACAGCGACGCCGTCCATGGCTGAGGCGTTGTAGTGCGGCGAGCAGATTTTGGCATACACAGCCTTTGCGAGAACGCGTCCGTTCGCGTCGGCCGTGCGCACCGTCTCCGCCGTCGCCGAAAAGCCGGCCGCATGCAAATGCGCCGTATACAGCGCCTTTGCCTCGTCAAGCGGCAAGTTATTCAGATAGTTGTGTTTCATAGATCGTAAACCTCCACGAGCGTGCCCTTGTCCAGCCCTTCCGTGTCGCGCGGAATACGGATGAAACCGTCCGCAGCGGACAGCACAGA
Organism: Clostridia bacterium; assembly: GCA_017450005.1. Taxonomy (GTDB): domain Bacteria; phylum Bacillota; class Clostridia; order Oscillospirales; family Acutalibacteraceae; genus UBA1425. The sequence continues at coordinate 5,218 of JAFSYM010000111.1, read as the reverse complement.
GATGATACCGGACTTTGTGTGCAGCGGAACAGCCTCGCCGCGTTCGTTGATTCTGACGCAGAGATATTCCTCCCGCCCGTGGTTGGACGGCACGTTGACCGACAAGGGAGAGGTGCGCAGGACGCGCTTTTGCGCCGTGCCGTGCAGCGCGTCAAGATATTCCGAAACGATCAGACGAAAAACGAAATATGACGCGAGCGGATGTCCCGGCAGGCCGAACACAGGCTTTCCGTTCGCTGCGCCGAAGATGGTCGGTTTGCCCGGCTTCATGGCGATCCCGTGAAAAAACACCTCGCCGAGCTCGTCCAGAACAGACACCGTCATATCCCGTGCGCCGGCCGAGGAACCGCCGGAGATCAGCACCGCGTCGGCGCTGCCGATACAACGCCGCAGCGCTTCGAGAATCGCGGTGCGCTTGTCGGGTACAACGCCGGAAAACACTGCCTCGCACCCGTGCGCCGCAAGCAGCGCGCACAGCAGATCGCTGTTGACGTCCCGCACCTGCCCGGCGGCAGGGTCGCCGCGCACGATTTCATCGCCGGTCGAGAGCACGGCGACGGTCGGTTTGCGGAAAACGGGAACGCTGTACTGTCCCAGAGCGGCCAGCACGCCGACGTGCTGCGGCAGCAGGCGCGTGCCTTTTGGCAGCGCAGTCGTCCCGCAGGCGATGTCGTCGCCGCGGCGTGTGACGTTTTCACCCGGAAAGACGGATTTATAGATAAGGCATAGCCCGTCGGCTTCGTCGGTATGCTCGACCATCACGACGGCGTCCGCCCCGGCGGGCAGCATCCCGCCGGTCGATATTCTGGCGCACTGTCCGCGCCGCAGCGAAAAGGGGGGTGCTTCACCCATTGCGACCTCGCCGGCGATTTCAAGCTGCGCGGGCTGCGCTGCGCCGGCGCCGAACGTATCGGCCGCACAGACGGCATAGCCGTCCATCGTCGTGCGGTCGAACGCGGGCACGTCCTCGGCGGCGTGTACATCGACAGCGAGCACGCGCGCGGCAGCCTGCGGCAGAGGTACCGCCTCCGTCCGGCAGGGGGCGATCTTTGCAAACGACCGCACGTATTGCACGGCTTCCTCTTTGGTCACGACTTTGAGCATATCTGATTTCCTTCCGCAGCATATTCTGCTTTCATAGTAGCATAAAAGCGGTTTCGATTCAATCTATTTTTAAAAATGCGTTGCATTACATGGAAAAATATGTTACTATAGAATTGGTGATTTACAATGAAAATCGGAATTGTCTGCGTCAGCGACCGTTGTGCGGCGGGCGAGAAGACAGACACAAGCGGCCCTGCCATTGCGGCATGCGTCGCCCCCTTTTGCGCCGATCCCGTGTACCGGCTCGTGCCCGACGACGCGCAGCAGATCGCGTCGGCGCTCAGAGCGCTCTCGGATGACGCCGGCGTCGACATGATTTTTACGACGGGCGGTACCGGCTTTGCTCCGCGCGACGTCACGCCCGAAGCGACGCTTGCCGTGCTCGACCGGCAGACGCCCGGCATCAGCGAAGCGATACGTGCCGAGAGCCTGAAAATCACGCCGCGCGCGATGCTGTCCCGCGCGGTCAGCGGTATCCGCGGCCGGACGCTGATCGTCAATTTGCCCGGCAGTCCCAAGGCCGTGCGTGAATCGCTGGCGGTCGTGCTGCCGGTGCTCGGACACGCTGTGGAAACGCTCGGCGGCAACACGCAGTCCTGCGGAGGAAACTACGAAAATGGATAGTAAGGAATCTGTTCTTTCCGCTAAGTGTGCGGTCATCATCGGCTGCGGCGGACTCGGCTGCAACGTTTCCGTACATCTGGCCGGGATGGGGATCGGCAGGCTGATTCTCGTCGACTTCGACCGTGTCGAGCAATCCAATCTCAACCGGCAGTTTCTGTATACGAGCGCCGACGTCGGCGGCTCGAAATGCGATCTGCTCGCAGCGCGTCTTCGTGCCTATGCGCCGCGCTGCACGATCGAATGCTGCAATCGGAAAGTCACCTGTACGGACGACTTGTCCTTTGCGCAGGATGCGGACATCCTGATTTCCGCTGTGGACGGCAACGCGGTGCGCCGTGTACTGAGCGACTACTGCACGCAGCAGAAAAAGCCGCTGGTCAACGGCGGCGTGAACGGCATGTACGGTACGGCATACCTGTATGTGCCCGGTGTTTCCGCCGATCTTGATCGCGCCGGACTGCTCGACGCGGAAAACGGCAGTGTCCGCGCCGTCAGCAGCACAGTCGGCGTGATCGGCGCGCTGCAGGCGCAGCTTGCGGCAAAGTGCCTGTGCGGCGATTGCAGTCAGGCGGGCAAGCTGCTGATTTTTGACCGTGAAGAGATTCATTCCATGCATATCAGGTACAAGGAGTGAAACAGATATGAAAAAACCATACGACGGATATATGGGCAAGGTGCTGTTTGTCGATCTGACGAACCGCACACACTCTCTGTATCCATGGACGGACGCCGACCGCAGGCGCACGCTCGGCGGCAAGGTCATGGCGGCGGACATCCTGCTGCGGCACATCCAGTTCGGCATGCAGGCGTTCGACGAGGACAACTGGATCGTGGTGACGACAGGACCTTTGACCGGATGCGGCTGCCCCAACTCCTCGCGCTTCAATATTTCCACGATCTCGCCGCTGACCGGGATTCTCACGTCGTCCAACTGCGGCGGCGATTTCGGTCTGTGGCTCAAGCGCTGCGGCTACGACGCCGTGATCTTTACCGGAAAAAGCAAGACGCCCGTGACGGTCAGCATCACGCATAACGACGTAGTGTTCGTCGACGCCTCGAGTCTGTGGGGAATGACAACGACCGAAACGCAGGAGCGTCTGCCCCGGCGCTCCGGAAAGCTCGTGATCGGCCCTGCCGGAGAGCACAAGGTGCTGTATGCCTGTGTGTTTTCGGGTGAACGCACGGCGGGCAGAGGCGGCGTCGGAGCGGTATTCGGCGACAAGAAGCTTAAGGCGGTCACGGCGTTCGGCACGTCGCTGCCGGATGTGCGCGATCGTGAAAAGCTGCGCAACACCAACGAAAAATGGGTGCGCACGCTCAAAACGCATCCGCTGACCGGTCGTCAGCTTCCGAAGCTCGGCACGGCAGGTCTGATCGCGCCCATGCAGGCGCACAGCATTCTTGCAACCAAGAATTTCAGCGCCGGACGGTTCGACGGATTTGAAAAAATCTGCGGCGAGGAGTTGGCGGAAAAGCATCTTGTGCGCAACGCCGCCTGCACGACCTGCGCCATCCGCTGCGCGCGCATGGTCAAGGTCGACGACAAGATCGTCAAAGGGCCTGAATTGGAAATTCTCGGCTTGCTCGGCGCGAACATCTTAAATGACGACATTGAGAAAATCATCCGGTGGAATTACGTGCTGGATGAACTCGGCATGGACTCCATCTCCGCTGCCGGAACCGTGGCGTTTGCGATGGAACTGAAAGAAAAAGGCGTGCGGGATTTCGGGCTGGAATTCGGCAAAACGGACAACATCGAGGAGATGTTTCACAAAATCGCGTACCGCGAGGGCGACGGCGACATCCTTGCGGACGGCTCGCGGAAAATGAGCGAACGTTTCGGCGGCAAGGAATACGCCATCCACGCCAAGGGCATGGAGCTTGCGGCATACGAGCCGCGTCACGCAGTCGGTCACGGTCTGGGCTATGCCACAGCCAACCGCGGCGGCTGCCACCTGAATGCCGGCTACATGGTCGTGGTCGAGGGACTCGGCCTGGACGTCGATTCCCTGACGCCGCATGGCAAGGCCGCGCTTGCGATCATGTTCCAGAATCTGATGGAGGCTGTTTCCGCAGGGGGCGAGTGCCTGTTCACGAGCTACGCCGTGCTGCCCGGTTTCCTGATTGACAAGCCGAACTGGCCGCTGACGAAAATCATTCTCGCGGCGTTCCCATACGTCGGCCCGGTCGTCAATCTTCTGAGCCACTTCACGAAAGCGGCAAAGATCAACATTCCGCTGCTGCCGGAGTCGTACGCGATCAAGTACGCAACCGGCATTCCGTCTACGATGGGCGCCATGCTCACGTGGGGCGCTTACGGCTACAATACGGAACGCATAGCCAATATTATTCTCGGGCAGAAGGCGGACGCAGATCAGCTTCCCAAGCGGCTGACGGACGAGGCGCAGAATCCGGACGATCCGCGCACCAAAGTGCCGCTGGACAAGATGAAAAAAGTGTACAACCGCGCACGCGGCTGGAAGAACGGCGTGCCGACCTGGCACCGGCTGAAAACGCTCGGCGTTCCGATCACAAGAGAAGTGTATGACGCTGCGGTAAAGGAGGCGTATCGCTGATGGCAAACGTAACCGTGAAGTTGTTCGGCGTGTTCCGCGTGGACACGCATACGCCGAGCATTGCGCTGCAGGCAGAGAAGCTCAAGGACGTCTTCCCGGCGCTGCAGGACAAACTCGGTCAATTGGATTCCGGCCTGCAATTCAAGGATGCGACCGTATACATCAACGGCGAGAGCTGCAAAAAGAAGTCCAGGGCGCTGCAGGACGGCGATGAGATCTGGCTGCTGTCGCCCGCGTCGGGAGGTTGACGGTATGGCATATAAAATTGACGAAGCGCGCTGTGTCGGCTGCGGCGCCTGCGCATGGGTCTGTCTGTTCGACGCGCCGCAGGCGGCGGACGGGAACGCGTCCGTGTACAAAATCAACGAGAAAAAATGCATAAGCTGCGGACACTGCGAGGAAATCTGCCCCAACAACGCGATTGCGCCCGACGCAAATCACAGGGAGATTCTGCGCGTGACGATCGACCCCGACAAGTGCGTCGGCTGCTCGGTGTGCGAGCACGTCTGTCCGGATAAGGCGCCGCACGGCGAACTGCACAAACCGTTTGAAATCGACCAGGACGAGTGCTTCCGCTGCGGTGCGTGCGCACAACGCTGCCGTCACGACGCGATCCGGGTGGAGTACGCCTGAGTGCGAGGGTATTTGCACTATTACCATTTTTGAAAAACACAGAAAAACCGGCATAAGGAAACGCTGCGCTGCGTTCTTTATGCCGGTTGTCTTGTTATTATTTCGATCTTCACGGTTTTTTGTGGGATAACGTTTTTGCTTTGATTCTGATTGTGTGCGCCTTTATGGCGCACGGCAAAAATCGTTTTACTGAAAACTCAAAACGCTATTGTTGTCATGAACATTGACCGAAATAGGCCAAGCAAAGGCTCCCTTGTGTAAAGGGAGCTGTCATGCGATAG
>JAFSYM010000110.1 GCA_017450005.1 Clostridia bacterium | reverse complement strand
GGCGAAAAAGGCCCGTTTACGGGTAGCAAGTAACAATCTTACGCGGCTGGCAGACCGTATCACGCGTTAACGCGTCTGCGAAGAACAGAGGGCTTTGCCCGTCAAAGAAAAACCACCGGCTTGGCCGGTGGATGTTTATTGTTTTCGGGCGGGATGCGTCTGCGTCTGCGGGCGACAGGCTTCGCCAGACAGGATGCTTCGACAGCCGGTTATTTCCCCATCTGTGCGTTTGCCCTTGCTTTGAGTTGCGCCGCATCCAGGATTGGATACGCGTCGAAGCAGTCGTAATAGCAGTTATAGATCAAGCCCTGCTGTTCGTCTATGCCGCAGCACCAATCAAGCCGGTACACGATTTCAAACGACGATGTGTCGATGACCGCGCAATGCGCATACGCGCCGTATGAATCTCCGGAGAACAGATAATCCCATTCGCCTTGTCCGCGGACGAAGGTCCAATCTGACCCCTGGGTACTTTTGACAAGATTCATCTGCTGCACCGGCGTGAGATGCGTTTTATGAACCTGCATCCGGGTCAGAAGTCCCGGTTCATCGAGAACGCACAGAGAATCCTTGACGAACAGCAGACTCTTCGATTCGGGCGGAGCCGGCGCTTCACACAGCGCAGATCCGTCTGCGCAGGAAAAACCGACGACCGTGTCGTTCCAAAGCAGATAAACCGCCGCTTCGGACGGGCTCCATGCGGCAGAAGGGGAGTATGCGTTTTCTTTCAGCGCGGAGATCGCTTCGCAGGAAACCGTTTTACCGGTGTCAAGATTGATAATATGCAGGCGATACCGGGCTTCTGCGACTGCGTATTGCGTCGTCTTCAGAAGCAGGTACTGTCCCGAATCAGACAAGGACAGCAGATCGACAGTCTCCTTCGAGTTTGAAGACAGCTCTTTGGGCTTTTTGCCCGGCTCAACAATCCGGATCGTGCCTGATTTCTCCCGAAACACCAGCCGTTCCGCCGCCGTAAGCACTGCGCTCGAAGTACTGCCGACCGAAAACGCCTGTTCCGTTTTGCCGGTGGAAATGCTGCATATCTGCAAGGCGTCTCCGACATGCACCGCCAGACGATCGTTTCCGAAGAAACAGGCTTTACGGATCGTTTCATCGAACGGGATTGTCTGCCGCACTTTGCCCGTTGCCGTTTCCAGCACCACCAGTTGAGCCGGATCGGATTGTATGACCGCAGCAAGGGATTTGTCCGGGCTCATGATTACGGCAGAAATGCTGAAACGATAATCCTCAGGCATACGGAAAATGGTGCGGCGCGTGTCGTTCGGGATGACGCGGTAGAGGATAACGCTGGTTTCTCCTTCTCTGGATGCAGCATAGATATTGCTGCAGTATGCCGCGTTTTTCAGAGCGGTCTGAAAACTGCGATTCAGGTAGTAATACACGTTCTCTTCCTCGCCGGATTTCAATTTCCGCAGCGGGAAACCATACTCTGTTCCGTTCTCGCTTGTGATGAAGATAAAGCCGTTTTCGGAATAATAAAGCTGTAATGTACTGCCGGGCAGCGCCTGATTCACCACCACGGCGCCGGACTCGGCGTCTGCGGCAAACAAACGATTACCAACTGCGGCAAACGCGGCGGGATACGCATTGGATGCGCCCTTGTCCGGGGCGATGAATCCGGTCATAGGTGTTCCTGATACAGCGTTCTGTTCTTCTACCGACCACAGGACAGCGCCGGTGTTCAGATCGTATCCTTTGAAAAAGGCAGTTCCGTGGTCTAAAATGTCGGTAAAGCAGAAACCGGCCGCACACAGTGTTTGCCCGGATACAGAGAACGCCGTATGTCCGAGAGTGCTTCCCTCGAAGAGTGTTGTCCGCAGCAGCACCTGCGGCATTGTTGGTGTCGCGCGGCAGACCACGCAATTGATAGCGTTGCTCTTTCCGCTGGTGAGGATCAGGTAATCATCGACCGGGTAGACTTCGTAAAGGTAGGAATCAATCAGATCCCTGATTGCATCTGACTTGTAACGGACTTTTACTGCGCCGGTTGCGGTATCCAGCAGCAGCAGCTCGCGAAGTGTCTCCACGACAATCGTGTCCCCACATGGCATATAATCAGACGGGAAGCGGGCATAGTCTACGCTGACCGTCCAGAGCGGCGTTCCGTCTGCTGCCGAGATGCGGCTGACGGTTTTGTCGTTATCATTGATAATAAAGATGCCGCTGTCGCTTCCGACCGGTTTTTCCGCTTGTATATCCTTGCTGTACATGGTGTACAGATCAACGCCGTCTGCCTGCGTTTTTTTAACCCAGCCCTTTTCAACTTCCGTCATGCTCGCTTTTTCGATCTGCGGGTTTATAAAGAACGCCGCGTCCGAAATGCCGTCGCAGCTGACGATCTGCTCCCCCGACTGCGTGTCCCACAAGGAAACGCTGCTGCCGGATTTCACGGCCAGCGTTTTTCCGTCGTTGAGCAGATAGAAATTATCCGGCGTTGTGGGCAGCGTAATTTTCCGAAACGCCGCAAAGCTGTCCGGCGCGTAGGCGTCCAGCAGGGAGACGCACTGCCCGACTGCGCCGGCGGGCGCCGTTCCCTCGTCGGGGATTGCGCGGGCGGCTGCCTCCAGCGCGCCGTAAAGATCGCCGTCCTTTTCCAACATCTTGGATTCCCGTATCAGCAGTTCTTTGTTGCTGCTTTGCAGCGCCGCCGCGGTTTCTTCAATCTGCTGCTTCTGGGAGGAAATGGTCAGCAGCGCGACAACACTCAGCAGGGCTGCGACAGCAAAAACTGCCGCCGAGATGAGCGATGCTGTCAGGATACGTTTGGTACGTCGACGCTGTTCGCGCTTGTACAGGTCGTCGAATCCGCAGCCGATCAACGGCGCCGCAACGCGCAGGAACTCCGTCTTCAGCTTTTTCAGCATCTGCGCCTGCGTTTTGGCGCATACATTTGCTGCAAGCGGTTCGAGTTCTTCCTGTACAGTGACGGTCTCGCCGCTTTCCAATGTCTTTATTTTGGTTTCAAACCGCAGAATATCCGGAAAAACCGGACGACGATCCGGATCGTCTGCCAGAATGGTGATGATGTTCCGGTTGGAGCCGCCATGCAGTTTTTTGAAATAGGCAACCTCTTCCATACACCATTTGGATTTTTCAAATTCCGGCGAGCAAATCACCACAAGATACCTGGAATTTTCCAGCGCGCTGTGAATATCGCTTCCGAGATCACTGCTTGTGGGCAGTTCGGTCTCATCCCGGAACAGATGCAGCTTCTTTTGCCTGCCGGATTTGTACACGTCTTTCGGCGGCGTGTAGACTTCCAGAAGCTTTTGCAGCCTTTCCGCAATGGGTTTATCCGGTGCAAGATGGCGGTAGGAAATAAAAGCGTCGTATTTGTACGTTTTATCCAAAGTGATCCCCCTCTGCTGCGCATGCGTCCATGTGCAGCTGTATTCCTGTACAATATACCATATCTTTCCATGTAAAGCAAGTGCTTCCCGGAATCGGCGGCGCCGGTACGGATCATCCGATCCGCCGATGGTTGTGACGTCTCACGTCAAAAAACTGGTTCATCACGGAATTTTGTGGGATGGTAAGAAGCAAGTAAAGGTGGTGTCATCGCGAGGCGCAGATGCCTGCGCCGCCGGTGGCGGATGCAGCAGGCGGCTGCGCAGGAAGAAACAGGGAGTATCACGAAGCGCCTCAAGCGAGTGAGACGACACTATACGAGCGTAGCGAGTAGCAAGGTTCTGGGGCACCCGCCCGAAATCTTTGATTTCGTTGGCGGGTCAGGTTCTTATGTTTCTGACCGGTCAACACTAAGCGCGGCGATCCGTTCCCCCGGCAGAGCGTAAAAACAAAAGCAAGGAGTACGGATTGCCGCGCGCCATAAAGGCGCTCGCAATGACAATCAGGGAAAGCTTCATCTTATCCCACAAAAATCCGTGAACAGCGAAAAAACTCCCATGCCTTTGCTGGGTGCGCCGGCATGGGAGAGTCTTTGTACACTTTGTTTTTATCGGGTCAACTGATCCAGATAGCTTTGCAGCGCGGTCTCATCCATGGAGCCGATGTGCGAGTCGAGCACCGTGCCGTCCGCGCGGATGAACACGGTCAGCGGGATGGAGTAGACGCTGTAGGCGTTTGCCGCCGATTCCTCGGTATCGTAGTACACGGGGAAAGTGAACCCGTTGTCTGCAATGAACTGATTTACGCCGTCAACCGTTTCGGAGTAGCCGTCGGTCAGGTTGACCATCATGAATTCCATATCGCCCGCATGCGCTTTGGCGGCCGCGTCAAAGGCAGGCAGTTCATTGCGGCAAGGACCGCACCAGGACGCCCAGAAGTTGACGACCAGGGGCTTCCCGAAATGGTCGGAGAGCTTGGTCTGATTGCCGTTCCTGTCCAGCACCGTAAAATCTGCGGCAAGATCTGCTTCCGGCGCCGGTTGTGTCGGCGCGGGCGGGACGGCGGACGGCGACTGCACATCCGGCGTGTTTTGTTCGGTCGCAGACGGGGCTTCGGCTTCTGCCTGCGTCACAGGGACGGACAAATCTGTCTGCGGCGCGACGGCCGTTTCTTCTGCTGCGTCGGATGCGGTTGTCTGCGCCGTGTTCGGCTGCACGCGCTGTGAGAGATGGCGGTACAGCACGCCGGCTGCAATCAGCAGCACGACGAATGCGGCGACGGCGAGAATCCATTTGACTTGCTTTTTCATTGTATACACCTCAGATAAAAAATTTGAGCACAGTTGAGAGAACGCCTGTTGCCATCAAAATGCCGATGACGATCAGGAATACGCCGCACACGCGGTTGATAACGGAATAATGTGCTTTGATCCAGCCGAATGTCGTGCGCAGCTTTTCCAGCAGCACAGCCGAAATGAGAAACGGAATGCCAAGACCCAGCGCGTATGTGACCAGCAGCAGCGCGCCGCGCAGCGCGGTGCCGGATGCGGACGCGAGCATAAGCGCCGAGCCGAGGAATGCGCCGATGCAGGGCGTCAGGCTCACCGAGTAGATCACGCCGAACACGAATGCGGACACGAGACCGCTGACCTTGCGCTGTGTCTGCATGCCCTTGAAGAACGGCAGGCGGATCACATCCAGATAACTCAGCCCCAGCAGGATGACGATAAGGCCGCTGACGGCATTCAGCGCAATGCGGTAGCGCACGAGCAGCGCGCCGACTGTGCCAGCGAACAGCCCAAGCGCACTGAATACAACCGTAAAGCCCAGCACAAATGCGGCGCTGCGCGCGAGCGTTTTGCTGCGGCTGTCGTTGCCGGCGGCGAAATAGGAAATGTAGACCGGCAGCATCGGCAGCATGCACGGGGAGATAAAGGAAATGACGCCTTCGAGAAACGTAATCAGGAACTGCATAGGGACCTCCTGCCTTTTTTTGGTATTATAACATAATCGATCGGCGGTTGACAACACCCGTTTTTGCGTGTATGATAGAATCAGATAGGGGGCGTGAGATATGAAAAAGCGTTTGATGGCCGTTCTGTTATCTCTGCTGCTGATCTTCGGCGCGCTGCACTTGATTGCGTCGGCGGATTTCGGCGACTACGGCGGCGATTACGATTTCGGCGGCGGCGACAGCTATGACTGGGGCGGCAACGATTATGACTGGGACGACGACGATGATGATGGCGGAAACTACTACTATTACGGCGGTTCCGATTCCGGCGACAGCTCCGGCACATCCGGAAACAGTTGGATCGGCGGTCTGGTTCTGGCCGCGATCATTGTGGCCGTGATTCTTTTAAAAAGCAAAAAGAAAGGGCGGGGCAAAGCACCCGTCATGCCCGGTGCGCAGGCGACCGATCCGTCGACGCTGCGTGCGATGCAGGAATATCTGTCGGTCGATCCGCAGTTTTCCGAGAGTGAATTCCGCGAGAAGCTGTCCAATCTGTACGTGCAGTTCCAGAATGCGTGGCAGGGCAAGGATCTGACGCCGCTGCGTCCGTATCTGACCGACGCGTTCTTTAACAAGTGCGACCGGCAGCTCGACGCTTACCGGCAGAACAGACAGACCAACCGCGTGGAGCGTATCTCCGTGCTGGGCGTTGATCTGGTCGGCTGGAAGCAGGAATCGGGCGTCGACGTGGTGATCGCGCGGCTGCGCACGCGCATCGTGGACTATGTGGTGGACGACGCGACGGGCAGCATTGTGCGCGGCAGCAACACGGCCGAGAAGTTCATGGAGTATGAATGGGATCTGGTGCGCTCGAGCGGTCAGACGACTGCGTCTGGCACCGGCACCACCAGCCAGACCTGCCCGCACTGCGGCGCGCCGATCGACGTCAACCATACCGCGGTCTGCGAATACTGCGGTTCGGTGCTGACGACCGATACGTTTGACTGGGCTGTGCGCGAGATCAAGGGATTGTCTCAACGCACTGCCGGATAAAGCATACCCGATCAGAGTTTAAGAAACAACAGGGAAAAGGTTTAATTTTTCTTTAAGAAGAGGGGCTGTCGCAGCGAAGCGGCAGCCCTGCATGGATTATGGCATTCAGTCCCGGCGAATGACCCGCCACGCTTCGCGCAGACGTTCCGGCGTCCAAGCGGCGTTGGCGGGACTGGTGGACGGCAGAGCGGTGATCGGCCGTCCGGTCAGCGGCTTTTGCAGCCGGTCATACAGCTTTGCGGCCGTCTGCCCGTTGGCATAGATCGCTTCAATCGGGCAGTGCTCCAGCAGCGGGCGAAGATCGGTCGGCTTCGGATTGCGGATCGACGCATCCGACGATCCGGCAATGTCGCATTCGGCAATCACGTCCCAGAGTGCAATCCCGCTGCGCAGCAGAAAAGCGGTCTTTTCTTCGACGGTTTCGGGTACGGACTGCGCGAAGACTGCGGCCAGTACGCGCCAGAAGCGGTTCTGCGGATGGCCGTAATAGAACTGTGTTTCACGCGAGCGCACGGACGGCAGACTGCCGAGCACGAGCACACGGCTGCGCGCGTCAAAGACCGGGGGAAAGGGATGCACGATGTGTGTGTATTCCATAGCAAAATCTCCGAAGGGGTTGTGAAAGTGGATATCTTACAGGCGCTGTTTGATTTGCAGGATCTGTCCTACAAGGCGTTTTCGGAAAAGCTGATTCCGAACGTGCCGCCCGAGCGGGTGATCGGCGTGCGCATGCCCGTGCTGCGCCGGTTCGCAAAGTCCGTCGCAAAAACGCCGGAAGCGGCGGCGTTTTTGCAAACTCTGCCGCATGCGTACCATGAGGAGAATCTGCTGCACGGATGCCTGATCGAGCAAATCCGCGATTTTGACGCATGCGCCGCGGCGCTGGACGCCTTTCTGCCGCATGTCGACAACTGGGCGGTGTGCGACTGCATGTCGCCGAAAGCATTGGGCAGGGAGCCGGAAAAGCTGCTCTCGCAGATTGACCGCTGGATCGAAAGCAGCGAGACGTACACGGTGCGCTTTGCGATCGGACAGCTTATGCGGTGGTTTCTTGACGAGCGGTTCGATCCCGCATACCCGGAAAAGGTCGCGGCGGTGCGCTCGGAAGAATACTATGTCAACATGATGCGCGCGTGGTACTTCGCCACGGCGCTCGCGAAGCACTATGACGCCGTTTTGCCGTATCTTGTGCGGAATCGTCTGGATGTGTGGACGCACAACAAGACGATTCAGAAGGCGGTGGAGAGCTACCGCGTTACACCGCAAGCGAAAGCGTATCTGCGCACGCTGCGGGTAAAGTGAACCGGATGAAGAAAGCTGCCGTTTTCCTTGTCATACAGGCAACGGAGAACGGCAGCTCTTTTGTTTGCGGATTACAGCTTGTTGCGCATGATCTTTCCGCTGGTCGTCTTGGGCAGACTGTCGCGGAAGACGACGATACGCGGGTATTTGTACGGCGCGGTATGCTCCTTGACGTAGTTCTGAATCTCTTTTTTCAGCTCGTCCGTGCCCTCTTTGCCGTTTACCAGCACGATGCTGGCCTTGACAATCTGACCGCGCACTTCATCCGGCGCGGCGGAAACGCCGCATTCGAGCACGTACGGCAGCTCCATGATGACGCTCTCAATCTCGAACGGGCCGATGCGGTAGCCGGAGGACTTGATCACGTCGTCCACGCGGCCGACGTACCAGTAGAAGCCGTCCTCGTCCTTCCACGCAACGTCGCCGGTATGGTAGTAGCCGTCGTGCCATGTCTCGGCCGTCTTTTCGGCGTCCTTGTAGTAGCAGACCGCCAGACCGTTGGGCGAACCGTTTTTGAGATTGATGCAGATTTCGCCCGTCTGACCGACCGGTACGGCGTTGCCGTCCGCATCGAGCAGCTCGACGTCGTAGATCGGCGCGGGCTTGCCCATGGAGCCGATTTTGTGCGGCGCACCGACGAGATTGCCGATAATCATAGTGCTTTCGGACTGGCCGAACCCCTCCAGGATCTGCAATCCTGTTGCTTTTTCAAACTGACGGTACACCTCGGGGTTGAGCGCTTCGCCGGCCGTCGTCATGTGCTCCACGGAGGAGAAATCGTACTGCGAAATGTCCTGCTTGATCATCATGCGCAGCATCGTGGGCGGTGCGCAGAACGTGGTGATGTGGTACTTTGCGAACATCGGCAGAATATCCGCCGCGTCGAAGCGGTCGAAGTCATAGACGAATGTCGCCGCCTCGCACAGCCACTGGCCGTAGAGCTTGCCCCACATGGCCTTTGCCCAGCCGGTGTCGGAAATGGTGAAGTGCAGGCCGTCCGGATCGACGGTGTGCCAGTATTTCGCGGTATGGAAATGGCCGAGCGCATATTTGTAGTTGTGCGCGGCAATCTTCGGATAGCCGGACGTGCCGGAGGTGAAGTACATCATCATCAGATCGTCGCCGCCGGGCGCGTCGGACATGCGGCGGTAATGTGTGCTGAACAGGGGATACTCCTCGTCGAACGTGCGCCAGCCCTCGCGCGTGCCGTTTACGATGATTTTATGCTGCAGCGTCGGGCACTTTTCGGCGGCGATATCGACCTGGTGCGCGGTGTCGCCGTCCGCCGTGCAGAGGATCGCCGTGACGCCGGCGGAATTGAAGCGGTATTCAAAGTCATGCTCCTGCAGCTGGTTTGTGGCGGGAATCGCAATCGCGCCCAGCTTGTTCAGCCCCAGAATGGCGAACCAGAACTGGTAGTGGCGCTTGAGCACGAGCATCACGCGGTCGCCCTTTTTGATACCCAGGGACTTGAAGTAGTTCGCGCACTGCGCGGACGCTTTTTTCATATCGCGGAACGTAAAGCGGCGCTCGGTTTTGTCGCGGGAGATGTGCAGCATCGCCAGACGGTCCGGCTCACGCGCGGCGAGCGCGTCGACCAGATCGAACGCGAAGTTGAACCGCTCGGTATTCTTGAACGTGATGGAAGTCGGCGTGCCGTGCTCGTCCTCCTGCACGTCGATGAATTTCTGATAAATACGCGGACGCGTATCCTTTTCGTGCGGGCGTGTGTCCGCAATCGCGGGCGTTTCCGCCAGCTCCGGGATCGGCTCGCCGGATGGATTGAGGACAATCGCGTAGAACAGGCAGTCCTTGCCGCCGACGGCGATCATGCCGTGCGGCGAGTCGGAGTTGTAGTAGATGCTGTCGCCGGGGCCGAGCGTTTCCTTGTGCTCGCCGACCTGCACCATCAGGCTGCCCTCGACCACGATATCCAGCTCCTGACCCTGGTGCGTCGTCAGCTCGATGTCGCGCTGCTGCGCCTGTTCGTCGTATTTGCTGCACACAAGCAGGGGATCGGCGATACGGTTGCGGAAGGCATAGGCGAGGTTATAATACGTCATGCCGTGGGCATTGGCGACCTTCTGCCCCTTGCCGGCTCTGGTGAGGGTATAGGATTTCAGCGTGGGACTGCTGCCCTCGATGATGTCGGTCACGTCCACGCCCAGCGCCATGGCGCAGCGGTACAGGAACGCGAAGTTGAGGTCGCTCTTGCCGTCTTCGCAGCGCAGATATTCCTCTTCGCTCACGCCGGTTTTCTGCGCCATTTCCGCGGCGTCCAGTCCCTCGATCTCGCGCAGTGCGCGGATACGGGACGCCATCTCTTTGATCTGGAAGTCCAGACCTGTCATCTGTTCCATTTTCTCTTCACTCCATTTCCGGGACGAAAAAAACCCGTCCCAAAGATGTCTTTGAGACGAGCACATCTGCACCCGCGGTACCACTCAAATTGCGGAAAACTCCGCCACTCTCGAAGTCTGACAACTTCTATGCCTTAACGCAGCAGTCACGGGGAGGGTCTACTTGCCGCGGCTTTCTTCCTCCCGGCTCGGAAGCTACAATACGGAAACGGTGTCTGCCGGCTTTCACCTGCCGCCGGCTCTCTGCGAGGCCTGAGACCGTATACTCTTCGTCAACGCCTTTCAAAATTTTCCTCATTGTAGCACGATTGTCCCGTATTGTCAAGGGTTAATTTTGCGCCATTTCCTGCGCCGTCGGATAGGATGCGATCGCGCCGAGCTTCTGCACGCTCCGGGCGCAGAATGCGTTGGCGAACCGCACGCAGTCGCACAGCGTATCCTCGCCGAGCGCGGGCAGCGCGTCGCGTGTGACGGCGTGTGCGTACAGCTTCCACAGGAACGCGCCGGCAAAGCCGTCGCCGGCGCCGGTCGTATCGAGCGCGGGAACGGGCAGCGCCGGTGCGTGCGCCGAGGCTGTGCGCGTATATACGGACGCGCCGTCCTTGCCGCATGTGTACAGTACGAGCTGCACATGCCCGGCAAACAGCGTGTCCAGCGCAAGGCCTATATCGTCCGTTCCGGTGATGAACGGCAGCTCCTCATCCGAAACCTTCACAATGTCCGCCGCCGGCAGGAATTCCAGCACCGTGCGCCGCAGCGCATCGAGGTCGTCCCACAGCGGGAAACGCAGATTCGGGTCGAAGCTGACCAGACACCCGGCTTTGCGCGCAAAGTCAATCGCCGCGCGGTGCGCTTCGCGCATCGGAAACTCGCCCAGCGATACCGAACAGAAATGCAGCGCGTACGCATCGTCGAAATACGCGGGCAGCACATCCTGCGGCGCATAGAGCATGTCGGCCGAGGGCTTGCGGTAGAAGGAGAACGTGCGCTCGCCGTTTTCGCCGCTGCTGACGAATGCCAGCGCGGTGTTGGCCTTTGCGGTCAGACGCACACAGTCCGTTTCGATCCCGCAGGCGGAAAGCGCATGCAGGATCTTGTGCCCGAACGGGTCGTCGCCCAACTGCGTGAGCAGCCGTCCGCGGCCGCCCAGACGCACGAACGCGCCGCACACGTTGGCCGGCGCGCCGCCGACCTTCGGCATAAAGGCTGTCACTTCGTCGAAGGCGCACGCGCGCTTGTCGGGCATGAAGTCGATCAGCGCCTCGCCGATCGTCACAAGCGTATCTTTTTTCATCCGGATCACCTCATTGTGTTCAGTATACCAAATGCAGCGCGCTCTTGCAAGCGCGGATATTGTAATCGCCGCCGCAATCGTGTATAATGGACTGGCGAGGAGGGAGAGTATGCTCTTCAATTCGATCCAATTTGCGTTGTTCCTGCCGATTGTGTTCGCGCTGTACTGGCTCACACCGCAGCGCTTTCGCTGGGCGCTGCTGCTGGCGGCGAGCTATTATTTTTACATGAGCTGGAACGCGAAGTACATCGTGCTGATCCTGCTGACGACCGGCGTGTCGTATCTGGCGGGTCGGCTGCTGGAAACGTGTGCGCAGAAGCGGCGCAAAAAGCTGATTGTTTCGCTGACGCTGATCGTGTGTCTCGGCGTACTGTTCGTCTTTAAATATTTCGGCTTTTTCTGGGATGCGCTCACGCAGGCGCTGCACCGCTTTGCCGTACCGCTGCACCCGCTCACGCTGCAGCTGGTGCTGCCTGTCGGTATTTCGTTCTATACATTCCAGACGCTCGGCTACGTGATCGACGTCTACCGCGGCGACGTGCCGGCCGAGCGCCATTTCGGAAAATATGCGGCGTTCATCGCCTTCTTTCCGCAGCTTGTCGCCGGCCCCATCGAACGCACGGGCAATCTCCTGCCGCAGATCCGCGATCCGCGCCCGTTCGACTATGCGCGCGCCGTGGACGGCATGCAGCGCATGGCGTGGGGCTTCTACAAAAAGATGGTCGTGGCGGACAACCTTGCGCGGTATGTGGATCGCGTGTATGCGGACGTGTTTCAGTTCAAGGGCTTGTCGCTGGTTCTTGCAAGCGTGCTGTTCGCGTTCCAGATCTACTGCGACTTTTCCGGCTACTCCGATATTGCCATCGGCTGCGCAAAGCTGCTGGGCGTAGACCTCGCGGAGAATTTCCGCCGGCCGTATCTGTCCGCGAGCATCCGGGAATTCTGGAGCCGGTGGCACATCTCGCTCTCGACGTGGTTCCGCGACTATCTGTATATCCCGCTGGGCGGCAACCGTGTCGGCAAAGTCCGACACTGGCTCAATCTGCTGGCGACGTTTCTCGTCAGCGGCCTGTGGCACGGCGCGAACTGGACGTTTCTCGTCTGGGGCGGCGTGCACGGCGCGGCGCAGATCGCGGAGAACGCGCTGCACCTCGTGCCCAAAAAGCCGCCGCGCGGATGGCGGCGCTGTGTGCGTATTGCGCTCGTGGTTGCCTTTACGACGGCGGCATGGGTGTTCTTCCGCGCCGACTCGATCGGCGGCGCGCTGCATGTGTTCCGCCATGCGCTCGACGGCATTACCGCGCCGTATACTTATCTGTACAACGGCTTTTTAGGCGTCGGCATGTCGCCGGGCGAGCTGCGCACGGCGCTGCTGGTGTATCTGCTGCCGCTGATCGTGCTGGAGATTGTGTCGGAAAAAATCCCGTTGTGCGAACGGCTGCGGCGCTGCAAAGCGCCCGTGCGGCACATCGTATATGCGCTGCTGGTGCTGCTCGTGCTCTTCTTCCATGCGACGGGCGAGGTATCGTTCGTGTACTTTCAGTTTTAGGAGGCGGCAGGGATGAAAAAGTTTTGTCTGAAAGCCGCGGTCTACCTGCTGCTGTTTGCGCTTCTGCCTGCCGTGCTGAGCGCGGCGGTTGATCCGTTCAATGTGTTTCATCCGCTCTCGATCCGCGACAACGGCGTGGAGGTCAACAAGAATTTCGTCAAGATGACGTACATACTTGCCAATCCTGACCGTTTCGATACGCTGCTGTTCGGTTCGTCCCGTGTGGGCGATATGCATGTGGAAAAGCTGCGCGGTATGCACTGCTACAACATGACGTACTCCAACGGCGTGCCGGCGGAGCATCTTGAGAATCTGCGCACGCTGCTGAAAAACGACGCCGCGCCGAAGCGTATTCTTCTGGGCGTCGATGTGCTGTCCTATACGAACGATCCGGCCGGGCACCGCGCCGACGGACTGCGCGCGCCGTATGAGCTCTCGCGGGAAAAGCCGCTCGCGTTCTGGTCGCTGTATCTCGACCCGACCATTACATGGAGGGCGGTCGTAACGACCATGCGCGGGCATACCCCGACGCCCGGCTTCCGCGAACGGTTCTACAACTTCGGCTGGAACCACGATTACGACACGCCGACCGGCGAGCGCGTGGACAGCCATGGCGCGTTCGCGCTGGTCAGCTCCGTGCGCCGCATGCCGCAGACGCTCGATGAGATCGCGCAGTTTGTGCGGCTTTGCCGCGACAACGGGATCGACCTGACCGTGTTCACCGTCCCGATCTATGCAGACACATTCGACGAGGCGCTCGAGGCGGACTACGCGCTCTTTTTGCGCAAGCTCGCGGACATCACGCCGTACTATAACTTTACCGGGCACAACCGGATCACGGACGATCCGATGCAGTTTTATGATCCGAGCCATCCGTCCGCACAGACCGGCGATGCGGTGATCGCCTGCCTTTGCGGGGAAAAGCCGGACGACGAGTTGTACAACGCAGGCTTCGGCCGTCTTGTGACGGCGGAAAACGCAGACGCATTCGTTTCGATGCTGACAGGAGGATAAGTATGCAGATTGAATCCCGCGGTTTTATTTTTGACGACGCGCCGACGCCGTCGTGCCACGCGTCGACGGTTCTGCCGCTTGCGGACGGTACGGCGCTGGCCGCATGGTTCGGCGGCACAGCCGAGGGCAGGGACGACGTGGATATTTTTGCCGCGCGGTGTGTCGGCGGCGTATGGCAGCCGCCGCAGCGCATCACGGCCGATCCGCGCCTTCCGCACTGGAATCCGGTGCTGTTTCGCAAGGCGGACGGCAGCGTGATCCTCTTTTTCAAGGTCGGAAAAAAGATTGCGTATTGGCAGACGTACTTTGCACTCTCGCGTGACGGGGGTCTTACGTGGACTGCGCCGCAGCCGCTCGTGCCGGGCGACACGTCCGGCGGCAGAGGGCCGGTCAAAAACAAGCCAATCCGCCTTGCGGACGGCACAGTGATTGCGCCTGCCTCGACCGAGCAGCCCGACTGGGTGGCGTTTGCGGATATTTCGCACGACGACTGCGCGACGTGGGAGAAACACTCGCTCATTCCCGTGCGGAAGATTTCCGGCGGCAAAGGCGTTCCGATGATCCAACCGACGCTCTGGCAGTCACCGGACGGCAATGTACATGCGCTGCTGCGCACGTCGCGCGGGCATGCCTACCGCAGCGACAGCACGGACGGCGGCAGAACCTGGAGTCTTGCCCGGCCGACCGGGATCAAAAACCCGAACAGCGGGCTCGATCTCGCGCAGACTGCGGACGGCAGACTGTTTCTGGTCAGCAATCCGTGCGCGCGCAACTGGGGCTGCCGCGCGCCGCTGACGCTGAGCGTATCGGAAGACGGGGGCGGGAGCTGGCAGACGGCGATGACGCTTGAAACGCGGCAAAGCCCGGACGACGAGTTTTCCTATCCCGCCATCGTCGCAGCAGGGGACAGGCTGTACATCACCTATACATGGCAGCGCAGGAAGATCGCGTACGTCGTGATTCGATTATAATTAATCGCTGTTCACGGATTTTTGTGGGATAAGATGAAGCTTTCCCTGATTGTCATTGCGAGCGCCTTCATGGCGCGCGGCAATCCGTTCTCCTTCTTGTTCATTTATGCACTGCCGGGGTTACGGATCGCCGCGTCGCTTCGCTCCTCGCGATGACACCGCTCTTTACCGACATCTGACCATCCCACAAAAATCCGTGATGAACCTAATAAATATAAACACAAAAACGGGAGGCCGCTGATGCGGTCTCCCGAATGTTTTACAGTGTGGATTATTCTTCTTCGGCAGCAGCTTTCGCTTCTTCGATAACCTTCTGCTGCACATCCGCCGGCGCATCCTCATAGCGCGCGAACTCGATGCTGAAGTAGCCTCTGCCCGCGGTGACGGAACGCAGGATGGTGGAGAAGTTGCCCATCTCGGCCATCGGCACTTCGGCGATCAGCTCCTGCATCTTCGGCTCTTCGGCGGGACCCATGCCCAGCACGCGGCCGCGGCGCTTGGTGATGTCGCCCATGATGTCGCCCAGGTTGTCGTCCGGCATATACACTTTCAGCGTGCCGATCGGTTCCAGGATGGTGGGCTTCGCCTCGGGGATGGCGGCCTTGAACGCGAGCTGCGCAGCCGTCTTGAACGCCATTTCGGAGGAGTCGACCGGATGGTAGGAACCGAAATACAGCGCCGCCTTGATGCCGACCATCGGATAACCGGCGATCATACCTCTGGCGATGCACTCGCGCAGACCCTTTTCAACGGCGGGGAAGTAGTTCTTCGGCACCGCGCCGCCGACGACTTCGTCGGACGTGAAGACGAAATCCTCGCCCTCGATCGGCTCAAAGCGGATCCACACGTCGCCGAACTGGCCGTGGCCGCCGGACTGCTTCTTGTGACGACCCTGCTTCTCGACGGTCTTGCGGATGGTCTCTCTGTATGCCACTCTCGGCACGGTCAGGTCGACCTCGACGCCGAACTTGCTCTTGAGCTTGGAAACGATCACGTCCAGATGCTGCTCGCCCATACCGGAGAGCACCTGCTCGCGGGTCTCTTTGTTGGTAATGTAGGTAATGGTCTGATCCTCTTCGGACAGACGCACAAGGCCGGAGGTGACCTTTTCTTCCTCGCCCTTCTTGCGGGTCTTGACCGCCATGGACAGGCAGGGAGCCGGGAAGTTGATCGGCGCGAGCTCCACAGG
>JAFSYM010000109.1 GCA_017450005.1 Clostridia bacterium | reverse complement strand
TTTACACAAGGGAGCCTTTGCTTGGCCTATTTCGGTCAATGTTCATGACAACAATAGCGTTTTGAGTTTTCAGTAAAACGATTTTTGCCGTGCGCCATAAAGGCGCACACAATCAGAATCAAGGCAAAAACGTTATCCCACAAAAAACCGTGAAGATCGGTTTTTTATAAAAGCACCCGGTCAGCGGACACCGCAGGCCAATGCATGCAAACCTTCCCGGTTTCCCCGCATCTTAACCGGAGCCATGACAGAATAACAGAAGAACAGGAGACTGAAACGATGAAAATGCCACAACCCTTTTTCACCAAGCACCCGGACAATCCGATTTTCGGCGACGAAAAAATCGGCACACTGTTTGACGTTTATGTAACGCCGCAGGCTGACGGTTTGCTGCGCATGGATCTTTCATGGCGCAGGAACAACACGACGGCGGTTTCCTTTTCCGAAGACGGCATCCGTTGGAACACGCTGCACACGACGCTGACCCCGGAACCGACAAGCGGCTGGGAGGATCTTGTCAACCGCAACTGCGTTTTGAAAACCGGCAGCACCTATAAAATGTGGTACACCGGGCAGGCGAACGGCCGCAGTTGTATCGGCTATGCCGAAAGCGACGACGGCCTGCATTTTCGCCGGGTGCAGACCGAACCGGTTCTTGTGCCTGAAACACCGTGGGAAAACCTTTCGGTTATGAACCCCTGCGTGCTGTTTGAAAGCGGCAGATACCGCATGTGGTACAGCGCAGGCGAAACTTATGAGCCGAACGCGCTGTGCTATGCTGAAAGCGACGACGGCATCCATTGGAAAAAATCGCCGCTGAACCCGATTCTGACAAATGCGCCGCAAAACATCTATGAACGCGATCGTATCGGCGGATGCCAGATTCTGCCGCATAAGGAACTGGGGTATCTGCTGTTTTATATCGGCTACCGCGATATCAACACGGCGTGTATCTGCTGTGCCTGTTCGCGTGACGGTGTGACCGGCTTTCGCCGCTGCAAGCACAATCCGCTTGTTCTGCCCACGCCCGGCGCCTGGGACGCGGATTCCTGCTATAAACCCTCCGCCGTATATAACGAAGCCGAAGACACATGGCGCCTTTGGTATAACGGCCGCGCGGGAGGCGTGGAATATATCGGTCTTGCCGAAAAGCAGGGCGATTTCACAAACGCCGATTTTGAATAAAGAGTCTTGCTTTCGCTTGACCTTTCGGGAAAAGATTTCGTTTTGGCGTTTCTAAACAACTTACGCATCCGACCGCGATTCCCGGCGCGGGAGTTCGTTCGAAACGCTGTCAGAGAGACCCTTGGGGGCGAATGCGGCTTGCGTTCGCCCCCCAATTAAACTACCCGGAGCGATTCCGGAAGCAGTAACGCAGCGCAAAAACAAACAACGAAACAGCAGATCACTTGAACGGTTGTGATGCTCTGTTTCGTTGTTTTTCTTTATGTTATGGAATTATTGCGGCGTTATAATCACTTCGCCATTCTGCGAAAAGCCGCCGTAAATTCCGATGATTTCAATCGGTTCGATCTGTCGGAACGTCAGCTTGCCTGTGTTCACCGGCTTGCCGTCCGCGCTGACAGCAAGCGTGATGTGCGGAACGGCGATCTGCGAAAGCAGGCGCGTCATCCGCGCATCGTCGGACGCCGCCTGCACCAGCACGCCCTCGTTGCTGCCGTCGTTGCCGTACGCAATCATGCGGATCTTTATCGGCAGACCGAACAGCGACCGATCCACCTGCTGCGGGCGGAAAACGCTTGTAATATGCGGATGCGCGATTTCCCGCTCGAGCGGATCGGTGCGGATGCCGCGCACGGCGTCATACAAAACGGCGGGGTCCGTAAACCAGCCTGTGTAAATAAACGGATGCTCCATTTTTCCTCGCTTCACTTTATCCGGCAACCGGCTGATAGACGCGCACGTAGTCGACGATCATCTGCGTTTTGTAGTCCGGGTTGTCCGTGATTTTTTTCGGCAGATTTTCGGGGATCTCGAGCGAGACGATCAGGTTCTCCAGCACCTGCGACACGCCCAGACCGAACGATGTGCGCACGGTCTCCACGCCGTTGATATAGAAAATGTATTCGTCGTCCGTCCACTTCAGGCCGTACGTATTGTACTTGTTGTAGATGTCGTCGCCGATCGCGGCAAACTGGCACTTGTCGAGGTTTTCGTCATCGTCGTCAGAGCCGTTGCAGTAAACGGTCTGCGTGACGCTGTTGTGGTTGGACGGCAGGATCGCGTCGTAATCGCTCGCCTCGAAGATGTCAATCTCCGCACCGCCGATCCCGCCTTTGGATTCCATGTCGTACGAATGGTTGGACTGCATCCAGAACGCGCTCCAGAAACCGTCGTCCTTGTTGCAGATGCAGCGGATCTCGAAGTAGCCCTTGCAGTACCACTGCCTGAGCGCAATCGCGCCTGTGTACCAGCCCGCGCCGTACTCGCCGGTCTGCGCGTCGCGATACTCGCCCGTGAGAATCAGATTGCCGTCCGAAACGACCGCCTGGCTCGCCGCGTTAAATCCGAATCTGCGCGGGCCGGTACCGCGGTGATACCACACGTCCGTATTCAGCGTATCGCCGTCGAACTCGTCCTCCATGACCAGCTCATAGCCGGTCAGGTCGAGCGTCTCGCCGCGCGGATGCACCGGCGCTTTGAACATGGCTGCGCCGAACAGCTCGATTGCCGCCAGCAGCAGCGCGAAAAGGCGCGTCGCTGTCTGCTTGCCGCCGAACAGTTTTTTTGCGGCGTTCAGAGACAGATAGAAGCTCTCCTTCTGCGCGTTCGTCCAGCCGAACAGAGAAAACAGTTTTTCCAGCATAAAAACGACTCCTTTTTATTCCGCGGTCAGATACGGCCGCAGCTTTTCCAGTGTCACCGGCCCGACGCCCGATATGCGCGTGATGTCCTCGACGGAATCATACCGTCCGTTTTCCGCGCGATCCTGCACGATCGCATCCGCCAGACCTTCGCGCATGCCGCGCACACCCATAAGCTCCTCATAGCTGGCGCTGTTTATGTCCACCGCAAATCGGCTGACAGCTGTCGACGCAGCCGCTGTCACGCTTGTCTGCGGCGCGGACGAAATGTGCAGATTCGGCGCACGCAGCGCCTGATACAGGATCATGGCCGCAATAATGACCAGCGTCAGCGCAACCAGTATCCGTTCTTCCCGCTGCATCACAGAATCTCTATGCCGTTTTCCGCGCAGATGCGCAGCGTATCCGCATCCCAGACCGACACCTGCACCTCGCCGATGTGCGCCTTTTCCAGCAGCAGCATGCACAGTCTCGACTGGCCGATGCCGCCGCCGATGCTCAAGGGCAGTTCGCCCGCCAGCAGCGCCTTGTGGAACGGCAGATCGCGCCGCGCGTCGCATCCGGCAAGCGTGAGCTGCCGGTCGAGTGACTCGGGACTGACACGGATGCCCATGGAGGACACCTCGAACGCGCAGTCAAGCACGTCGTTGTAGATCAGGATATCGCCGTTGAGCTGCCAATCGTCGTAGTCCGGCGCACGGCCGTCGTGCTTCTGTCCGGAGCGCAGCACGCCGCCGATCTGCATCAGGAACGTCGTCGGATGTGTTTTGACGTAGGCGTTCTCGCGCTGTTTGGGCGTGAGATCCGGATACAAATCCTCCAGCTCCTGCGTGGTGATGAAGCTGATTGCACGCGAGAACGTGCGCCGCAGCGCCGGGAACTGCGCGTTGACCTGCGCCTTCGTGTCGCAGATCGCGTCCACAATCCGCTGCACCGTGTCGCGCAGATACGCCTCGGTACGGTCGGCTTCTTCGATCGCCTTTTCCCAGTCCCACTGGTCGACGTAGACGGAGTGCAGATTGTCGAGCGTCTCGTCGCGGCGGATTGCGTTCATATCAGTATACAGACCTTTGCCCGTATGAATGTCGTACTTTTTGAGCGCCATGCGCTTCCACTTGGCCAGCGAGTGCACCACCTGCGCTTCGCCGCCCGTCTCCGGGATGTCAAATCCCACGGCGCGCTCCACGCCGTTGAGATCGTCGTTCAGTCCCGACTCGCGCGTGACAAACAGCGGCGCGGAAACGCGCATCAGATGCAGCGACTGCGACAGCTTCTCCTGAAAAAACCGGCGCGTCTGCTCAATCGCCTTCTGCGTTTCATACAGCGTCAGCGGACTTTTGTAGCCCTCGGGGATATATGTCTGACTCATTGGAAAACCTCCGTTCCGTATCATACTATACTTTTGTAGTTTACCATATCCGGTCGGAAATGTAAAGCCGTTCGCATAAAAAACGGGGTTATACACCAATATACACGCTTTTGTGCATAGATATTCATTCCGATTCTTGAGCAACCTGCACAAGAACCGCTGTTTTTCAGCGTCATTTTTCACGGTTTCCATATAGTTTACAAGAAGAATGATTTTTTATGCAAAAATCCTTGACAAACCTGACGGCTGAATGTATAATTATGAAAAATGACACAAGGAGATCATATCATGAAACAGTACAAAAAAGTCGTTCTCGCCTATTCCGGCGGTCTGGATACATCCGTCATCATCCCGTGGCTGAAGGAAAACTACGGCTGCGAGGTCATCGCCGTTTCCGGCAACGTCGGTCAGGGCACGGAGCTCGACGGTCTGGAAGAGAAAGCGCTCAAGACCGGCGCATCCAAGCTGTACATCGAGGATCTGAATAAGACGTTCGTCGAGGATTATATCTGGCCGTGCCTGAAGGCCGGCGCGAAGTATGAGGAGTATCTGCTCGGCACGGCGTTTGCGCGTCCCGCGATTGCCAAGCGCATCGTCGAAATCGCCAAGGCAGAGGGCGCGGACGCCATCTGCCACGGCTGCACCGGCAAGGGCAACGATCAGGTGCGTTTTGAGCTGACCATCAAGGCCTTTGCGCCCGAGATGGACATCATCGCGCCGTGGCGTACATGGGAATTCAAGAGCCGCGAGGACGAGATCGCGTATGCCGAGGCGCACGATATTCCGCTGAAGATCACGCGCGAAACGAACTATTCCAAGGATAAGAATCTGTGGCATCTGTCGCACGAGGGTCTTGATCTGGAAGATCCGGCCAACGAGCCGATGTACGACAAAATCCTTGAAATGGGCGTCACGCCCGAAAAGGCGCCGGACGAGCCGACCTACATCACGATTTCTTTTGAAAAGGGCATCCCCGTCAAGCTCAACGGCGAAACGCTCGACGGCGTGACGATGGTCGAAAAGCTCAACGAAATCGGCGGCAAGAACGGCGTCGGCATCCTCGACATCGTGGAAAACCGTCTGGTCGGTATGAAGAGCCGCGGCGTGTACGAAACGCCCGGCGGCACAATTCTGTACAAGGCGCATGAGCTGCTCGAAAGCATCTGCCTGGACAAGGATACAATGCACTTCAAGGCGATCGTCGCGCAGAAGATGGCCGAAACGGTCTACAACGGCAAGTGGTTCACGCCCCTCATGGAAGCGCTCAAGGCGTTTGTGGACCAGACGCAGCAGACCGTTACCGGCGACGTCAAGCTCAAGCTCTACAAGGGCAACATCGTCCCTGCCGGTCTCACCAGCCCCTACACGCTGTACGACGATGTGACCGCCTCCTTCGGCGAGGACGAGGACTACAACCAGGCCGACAGCGCCGGCTTCATCAACCTCTTCGGTCTGCCGATCAAGATCAAGGCCATGCTTGACAGCCGCAGAGAAAATCAGTAAAATACAATAGAGCAAACCTTTCGGGGGGCTTTACAGCTCCCCGTTTTTGCTACATAGTATCGAAGAAAGGATCATACGGAAACGATATGAAACTTTGGGCAGGCCGGTTTCAGAAAGAAACCGATGACAGAGTCAACAGCTTCAATACGTCCCTGCCGTTCGACCGGCGGATGTATGCGCACGATATTGCGGGCAGCACGGCACACGCCAAAATGCTCGCCGCGCAGGGCATTATTTCCGCCGAGGACGCGGAAAAGATTATCGACGGTCTGGCCGGTATTCTCGCCGACATCGAGAGCGGCAAGCTGACGACGGACAACGACGCCGAAGATATCCACATGTTCATCGAGGCAGAGCTGACCGCGCGCATCGGCGACGCGGGCAAACGGCTGCACACCGCGCGCAGCCGCAACGATCAGGTTGCGGTGGACACGCGTCTGTATCTGCGCGACGAAATCGACGCGCTGAACGCCCTGCTGCGCGAGCTTTGCGAAACGCTGCTCGGCAAGGCCGAAGCGTATGCCGACGCGATCATGCCCGGCTATACGCACCTGCAGCGCGCACAGCCGATCACGTTCGGCCACCATCTGATGGCATACGTGAGCATGCTCCTGCGCGACGTGGAGCGTCTGAACGACTGCCGCCGCCGCATGAACGTAATGCCGCTGGGCAGCGGCGCGCTGGCCGGGACGACCTATCCGATCGACCGCCGGATGACCGCAGACCTGCTGGGCTTCGACGCGCCGTGCGAAAACAGCCTCGACGGCGTGTCCGACCGCGATTTCTGCATCGAGCTGGCGTCGGCGATCTCGATCACAATGATGCACCTGTCCCGCTTTTCCGAGGAGATCATCCTCTGGTGCAGTTGGGAGTTCCGGTTCATCGAGCTGGACGACGGCTTCACGACCGGTTCGAGCATCATGCCGCAGAAGAAAAACGCCGATGTGACTGAACTGATCCGCGGCAAGACCGGCCGCGTATACGGCGATCTCATCACGCTGCTGACGATGATGAAGGGTCTGCCGCTGGCATACAACAAAGATATGCAGGAGGACAAGGAAGCCGTCTTCGACGCGGTCGACACACTGCGCGAATGTCTGGTGACCTTCATCCCCATGCTCGATACAATGACTGTCAAGCGCGACAATATGCGTCTGGCCGCCGCCAAAGGATTCATCAACGCAACGGACCTTGCGGACTATCTGACCAAGAAGGGCATGCCGTTCCGCGACGCGTACAAGATTTCCGGCTCGCTGGTCGGCTGGTGCGTGCAGAACGACACGGTGCTCGAGCAGATTCCGCTCGAAACACTGCGCACCTACAGCGACCTGTTTGAGCAGGATGTCTACACCGCGATTGCGCTTGAAACCTGCGTTGCACAGCGCACATCCGAGGGCGGCCCATCGCCCGCATCCGTACACCGTCAAATCGAACTTGCAAAAAACAAACTGGAGGTACTGTTCTCATGAAACATTTTCTCAAGCTCCTCGACCTTTCGAGCGAAGAAGTCAACGAACTGCTGGACATCGCGGCAGATCTCAAGTACAAACAGAAGCACGGCATCCCGCACAAATATCTGGAAGGCAAATCGGTCGCGCTGATTTTCCAGAAGGCGTCGACGCGCACGCGCACCTCGTTCGAGGTCGGCGCATTCCAGCTCGGCGGCTACGGCGCGTTCCTGAACGCCAACGATACGCAGATTGCCCGCGGCGAAACGGTGCAGGACACCATCCGCGTGCTCTCGCGCTACTTTGACTGCGTGATGATCCGTACCTTCGACCAGTCCTACGTGGAGGATCTGGCCAAATACGGCTCTGTGCCGATCATCAACGGCCTGACCGACTTCTGCCATCCGACGCAGGTCATCGCCGATCTGCTGACCATCCGCGAATACAAAGGCAAGACCGATGGTCTGAAAATGTGCTACATCGGCGACGGCAACAATATGGCCAACTCCCTGATCGTCGGCGCGCTCAAGACCGGCATGTCGATGACCGCCGTCTGCCCGGACGATTACCGTCCCGCGCAGGAGGTGCTGGATTTCGCCGCGGGCTACGGCGACAAGTTCGAGCTGTGCAGCGATCCGCGGCAGGGCGCCGTGGACGCGGACGTGCTTGTGACGGATGTGTGGACGTCGATGGGACAAGAAGAGGAAGCCGCCAAGCGCAGAGTCGCGTTCGCCGGCTACCAGATCAATGAGCAGCTTATGACGCTCGCGCATCCCGACGCAATCGTGCTGCACTGCCTGCCCGCGCACCGCGAGGAGGAGATCACGGCCGAAACGTTCGAGAAGCACGCGGCTGAAATCTTCGACGAAGCCGAAAACCGCCTGCACGCGCACAAGGCGATCATGGTCGCCGTCATGGGCGCGTATCCGGGCAAATAATCCATCTTACACAACAGCACGGGGCTGCCGTTCGGCAGCCCCGTGTTGTTTTTTTATCAAAGGTAAAAGCTCTCCGCGGTCATTCCGTTCTGCGGAATGACGGTCTCATACACCGGTCTCTCTCCCGGCGGATAGGTGGACGGATCAATAAAGTATGAGCCGTTGTAGATAATGGTTGTGTAGTTGAACAGCGAGTCGCCGCGCGTCTGCCACCAGCTCGCGCGCAGGATCGCGTTCGTCTGTGTATCGAGCGCCTTGTTCGTCTGCCGCAGATAGTTGTACAGGCAGTCGAGCCGCAGACAGTACGCAGTCATCTGCTCGGTATAGATCGGCAGGAAGTTTTCCGGGTTGAACGCCCGGTTCGCGCCGAAGTCCGTCACAAACTGCTGCATGACCGCACGCGCGACCTCGTACCGGCGATAATAGAACGCGTTGCCCGGCGCCTGATCCTCATAGTACCCCTGCGCCGATTTGTAGCTCTCGTCGTTCAAAAAGTATTTGATGTCCTTGAATTGCAGCACGCCGAGCTGCGTGATGCGCTGCATCGCGTAAAAGCACGGCTTTCCTTCGCACAGCGACGCTGCGTTCTGCGGAATATTGGTCGCCTGCTGCAAAAGCCGCAGATCATCCTCGGCCGTGAACGTGTACGGTTCTTCCGTAGTAAACAGACGGCCGAACAACGCGTAAAACAGAAACCGCGCAAACGCCATAGCAAACGGGAAGAACCCTTCTCCCATTGCCTGCATCGCCTCTTCCAGCAATTCATGCCGGTGCGCGCGGTACGCTTCGCTGCCTGTCGCGCGGTGTTCCGGACAGGACGTGCGGAAGTCGCGCAGCACGAAGTATCTGCCCTCGTTCCCGCCGGAGCTCATGCCGTAGCTTGTGCGGTCCGTCACTGCGGCGCTCGACACCGGCACGACCGTGCGGTGCGCGTAAACGTCGCCCAGCAGGTGAAACAGCATCCCGAACGCCGCCGTCGCCAGCCGTTCACGCTGCGGCATTGCAGTGGGGAACAGCGATGCGCAAAACTGTGTCATATACTGGATATCGCTGTCGATGTCCTGCCGGTTTGTCGGCTCATACGACCGGCCGATGCCTGTAAGCGCCGCGTCGAACGCGGTGAAATCCACTGCGGTTCCGTACCGGTAAAACCGCGCGAGCGCATACAGATACCGTGCCGCCGCCACATAATTGCCGATGGCGTGGTAGGCGTTGCTGCCCCTGTATACGAAGTCTTTCGCATTCGCGATACCGGCATTCGCCGGATGCGATTGCAGATACGCGCGCGAATCGCACGCCTCGCTGATAACCTTGATGACGTCCGCGTTCGCAAGGCCGGTCAAGGCGTCCGCCAGTGCGGCATGTCCCGCCGATGACCATGCGCCGTGCACATCCGCATCCGCCGTCTGCGCACAGGCAGCGGGCTGCGCGTACACGGCAAGCAGCGCCGTGATAAGCAAAGCGGTCAATAGTTTTTTCCACATAGAAACGGTTCTCCTTGTATCATTCGTTATACATGCATTGTAGCACAAACTGATCCGATAATAAAGTGTTTTCTGACAAAACTGTCAGAGAAAAGTCATCCGGTTGTCATCTTCACTTCGTACAATGGAGCCAGAGCAAAGAAAGGAGGCGCCTGAAATGCGCAAACACCGTATTCTGTGTGCGCTGGTATTTGTATTTGTGGCTGCCGGAGTCGCCTGCCTGTCGATCCTGATGGGCGTCGTGCTGCCGCGGCAAAATGTCCTCGCGGCGCAGAGCACGTGCATCCCTGTGCTGCGCGCGGCACAGGTCGGCGGATACGTCACCCTCGGCCGATATGAGCAGAACGACAATCTGTCCGACGGCGCCGAACCGATCGAGTGGCTTGTGCTCGAACGCAGGGAAGGGAAGCTGCTGCTTTTGAGCCGGAATGTGCTCGACTATATTCCATTCAACGCGACGGACGGTCTGACTGTCTGGGATGCCAGCACGATCCGCCGCTGGCTGGACGACACGTTTTATCCTGCGGCTTTTTCCGCAGCGGAACGGACGACAGTCCTTGTCTCGCACGTCACGCCTGACCGCAACACATTGTTTGAAACAGATCCCGGTCGGGCGACCAATTCGCATGTCTTTCTGATGGGTATGGCCGAGGTAAACACATATTTCAAAACCGAAGCGGATCGCATGTGCCTTCCGACCGCCTATGCCAATGCACAGGGCGCAATAGCCGTAGAGGGCAGCGGATGCATGTGGTGGCTGCGTACGCCAGGCTATGACTGCTCGGCCACCGCGCGCGTCCTTGAGGACGGATCGGTGAGCTTCATCGGTCAGCCCGCGCGGCGCGGTCTCGGTGTGCGACCGGCGGTTTGGGTCTCCTGCGGCGAGAATACTGCGGAATAAACGGGATATTATGACTGCGCGGGGACGGCCTTCCGGCCGTCCCCGCAATGTGTTATGCGGCAATGGTTTTGGTTCTTTACTGTTTTTTGTGGGAGAAGTTTCGTTCTCAAACCGCTTGTCATTGCGAGCGCAGCGAAGCAATCCGTACTCCGTAAGCACGATGACGGAATGTACAAGGGAACGGATTGCCGCGTCGCCTGACGGCTCCTCGCAATGACAAACAAGAAGAGTGATTATTTCCCACAAAAAATCGTGATCCTCGAAACTGTTTTACAGGCTCCTCTCCGGATCAAACGTCGCAGCGTCTATCCCCATCCGCAGTCTTTGCGCAGAAGATCCTCCCATGACGGGATCTCATCCAGATCCCAATCGGTAAAGTACAGCCAGGCGATCTTGTGTTCGCTTTCGGACGTGCCGATACAATAAAATTTGTGCGGCATATCGCTGTCGTATCTGTCCAGAGACAGCACGCCGAAATCATATCCGTCCACCGTGAACCGCACGTCAAACGAAACGCCGAAATGATTCGTGAAGGTTTCTTCTTCAAACTCGTAATTCTGCAAAACGTTCTTCTTTTGCACATCGTATGCGGCCGCATCATACGACGCGGTCAGCAGATAGGCGTGGGACGTATACAGAATCGTGGTATGCTTCGTCAGTTTGAAGTCGAGATCGAGCGTTTCTCCGAGCGCATCGAGCCGCGGCATAACGTCGTCCGTTTCCAGCAGCTGCTCGTAGTATTTGAGGTTGGTTCTGGTGTACGAATGGATGCGGCAAAAGACGAGCGCATAGATCGGCCACCAGAACGCCACGAGAATGGCCAGCACAAGACAGATCCCCGCAATGAGGATCGAGATACGAAGCGTCCGTTTAGTCTTCGTCGTCATTGGATCACCACCATACCATTTCGTCGCCCATTGCGGCGTCTCTGTCCGCCGCATACGTCCGCAGGAAATCCGGCTCTGCTTTCAGCAGCGCGTCCAGCGCAGCATACGCCCTGCGACGCGGTATGCTGAACGCTTTCAGTTCCCCGTTGTACTTTTCCCCGGGGCAGTAATAACTTATTTCCTCTTTCGGCACGTTCTCGTACTCGCCCTCGTATCGCTCCTCCACGGCGATGCACAGCTGCGCGTACGCCTGCCGGCGGATTTCCGCGTTACTGTCTTTCGTCAGTTCCGCCAGATACGGGATGCCCTCGTCACCGAGCTTGCGCAGATACGCCGTGTCCACGGTGGACAGCGTGCCGCTTTTATAGGCGTTGTAGTTGTAGCGTGCGGCGAATGTATGCATATTGCCCGCGCCCAGCGCCAGTACGATCACCGCAGCCGTCACGACCGCGACCGGCAGCACGCGCACGCGCGACACAAAGAACCGCAGCAGCATCGCAAGGAACACAACCGCCATCAGCAGCATGAACGCGCTCGTGCCCAGCCGCTTGACCGTCACGCCGTAGGCGCGGATATACAGCACCATCTTCGCCTCGGCCGTGCAGATCAGCAGCAGCGTGAACAGGTCGATGAACACGCCCAGCACACGCAGCACGACCGGCGGTTTGCCGTCCGTCTTTTTCGACAGCAACAACATCAGATACAGCAGCGCAAGATTGATGCCCGCGATCCCGCAAAGCTCGAAGAATCCGCGGCGCGCGTACTCCGCGTAGCTGAATGAAAAATCTTCAGGCAGGATGCCGGAAAACGCGCTGAAGAAATACGCGAGCTGTGAAAAAAGATACACGAGATAGCACACGGCGAGCACACCCAGAAACGCGGCGATGAACAGCGTGTCGAGTCCTTTGCGCGTCTTCTCTTTCTGCGCTTCGTCCGCGTCCTTGCGCGTCGAAAAGCCGAACGAAAGCAGGAACGGGAACAGGATCAGCGTCAGGATGATCTGCACGATCGTCACGCCGACATTTGAAAACATACGCCCCATCAGTCCCTCGAACGCCGCGTCCGAACGGATCAGCAGCGCAATCACGACGCCGAGCACCGGCGCGGCGCACAGCAGACCGAGCAAAATCTTTGCCGCCTTTTTCGCATGCGGATTTTTGGTTCCGAACAGGGAGGCGACACTGCGCGGCGTGCGCTCGATCATGTAACCTGTCTGCCAAAGCACACGCTTGGCAAGACCCAATTCGCCGGGAAACATGCGCTTGCCTGCCAGCGACGAAAACCAGATAACCGACAGCACGGCCATCAGGCACAGCGCAAAAAAGCGGATCACCGTACCGGACGTGATCGTAAAGACGGCGGACAGCAGCACGGCCAGCACGCCGCACGCCGCGGCATACGCGCCCGCTTTCGTGCCGCGCTGCGCAAGATACGCGGTAAAGAGCGCGAAGATCACCAGATACGCTGCGGTAAATCCCGCCTGAAAACCGCCCCACACGCCGGCGATGACGGTAAACAGCGTACAGAACGGCAAAATCGCGGCAAAAATCCAGTCGCGGCGTTCGAGCGGGTAAATCTGTTTCGGCGGTTTCGGTCTCGCCGGCGGAACGGATGCATTCTCTCCGGACAGAGCCGGATTCGGGTTTGTGTTCGGTGTATTGTCGGGATTTGTATGGGTACTCATGTTGTCGGATCCTCCACATATTCCAGGATGTCGGCCGGCTGACAGTCCAGCGCCTTGCAGATCGCGTCGAGCGTGGAAAAGCGGATGGCCTTTGCCTTGCCGGTCTTTAAGATGGACAGATTGCTTTGCGTGATGCCCACGCGCATGGCCAGTTCGCCCGAGGACATTTTGCGGCGTGCCAGCATCACATCAAGATTGACTATAATCATATGCCTCACCCCTCAAATCGTCAGATCGTTTTCTTCGCGCAGCTCGACGGCCGTCTGCATCACGTTCTTGACGACACGCAGCAGTGTGCCGACTACACCCATGATGAACGTGATGAACAGCAGCGGAAAATACGAAAAGCCGAAGATGAGCGTCACAAGCGCGACTGCGTAGCAGCACCACGAAACGAGGCGCAGGTACAGCACGTTGCGCGATATGAACACCTGCGCATGCAGCACGTTAAAAAGCAGCCGGATGAGCATATACAGCGCGGCTGCGGCAATCGGCACGCAGCAATAGAACGCGGGGATGACCGATGCGAAAATACGTTCCGCTGCGGCCGTGTTGAGCTGCAAGGCGTGGTAGCTGAAGTACAGCCAGCGGATAAAGAACGGGAACGTCACGGCCAGCACGACGAGCAGTACGGACGACGCGATGCAGATCACCAGCGACAGAATCGCCGACGTTTTGGATTGAATCATAGGGAACGCCTCCTTGTCTTTGTGTCTGCATCATAGCACAAGAAATTCTGTTTGTCAATGCTTTTTTATTATTTTATGCATATTTTTTATTGTTATTCGATATTTGCGGGCAAAAAGAAGCGCCGCGCTCCTCCTTGCGGAAAGAGAGCGGCGTTCGCGTTGCAGTGATGAGTGCGGACAATCAGAAGTAGTTGTACCTGTTTTTGATGTAGTTGTAGTCTGCCGACTGTTCAACCAGTCTGCCGTTGACGAACAAACCGTACCACCCGAGCACGCCGGAATCCCGGATCTCGATGCGGCCGTTGGACGTTGTTTTGGATTCGTAGGTCAAAATTCTTTCTCCTTATTTGTATTCGATCAGACAACAAGCGGCGGTTCGGGCGGGCACTGACAGGACAATCCCGCCGCAACCGGCCACTCGCCCGGATCAGTCTTCCTTTTGAATGGTGTAGCCAAGGCACAGAATCAGACGCAGTGTTTCCATTGCCGTGCTGCGGTCATACGCCTTTTCGCTTTCGGGCAGCTCATCATACGGAACCAGACAGGGCGTCGTCTTTTTCTCGTCGTCCCGTTCTTCGCCATAGCGCCAACCCTCCGCGACACGTCCTGCCGCCCAGACCTCATGCACGTTCCGCGCAATCTCCTCGGTCAGCGCCAGCAGGCTCTGCGGCAGCGCAACGCCGGATGTGTCCGCCGGATGCGGCGTGTAAGAATCCATGAAGACCTTCCTTTCACTGTGATCTCTGCCGTAGGCGTTTTCCCCACCGGCACATGAATAGTGTAGCCCATTCTCTTCTATCTTTTCAAGGCAGTTTTGCTAACATCTGTGCGTTTTTCTCTATCATTTTCACTTCCGTTTTTCTCATCACGTTACCGGAAGTCTACTCTGAGTATTCTGCCCGACGCGCTGGCTCTGTATAGAATATGAGACGGAACACCGGGAATTTCGTAGATTCTTCTGTTTTTCTATCAGATCCCGCTTCGCTATATCCAACTGTGCACGCGACGAAAACTTGACACTGAACTTCCCGCTTTGCACCTGACGGCGCGCAATATCCCGGACGGCGCTGAATGAGTATCGCTCAACATACCGGCCGTACATACGGTAGTAGTCATATTTTGTCCCGCAGGCAGAGGGAATAAACTGATCCGTATGGGTCGAATGTACCGCGCTGCAAAAACCGTAATCCGATCAGTTGCCACGCCCCAGCGCCTTCGAAATCTTTCCCTTGATCTTGCCGGGCTGATACAGCTGCATTTTGTTCTCGCGGAATGCCAGGACAACCATTTCGATGTCGTTGTTACTGATCGGTCCGTTATAATCGCACATGACAAGGTTATAAAAGCGGCCGAAAAGATAGTAGCCATCCAGCTCCACATACGTTCCCTTCTCGACGCCGCCCAGGGAATCTATGTCGCTCTCGTACAAATCGCCAAGTCCCAGAACATGCCCGAATTCATGTTTTGCTACCGCTGTGATTTCCTCATAATCGTCGAAATGCCGGTTCGAGCTCTGCAGCATGATTAGCTTGCGCGCGTACGCAGACCACTTCACACCGAGCGTAGACGCAAACGATCTCTTGTCCCTGATCACATCGTCCACGCTCTCCTTCTTTTTCTTTGAACCGAAACGTTCTGCCGCAGTCTGCATGTTTGCGCCGAATTCTTCCGTCACCGGCACAATGATTACACTGTCAAACAACCGCGGCTCTATCGTCACTTCGGTCCGAACTTCCAGACGCTGGTTGCCGAATACGTAATACACGCCTTCCCATGACCGGACACCATCGGCTACGGCTTTCATAATCCGTTGTTCGTTGGGAAAAACCTCTGTCGACGAGAAATACAGGTTCAGGCTCAGCGTCAGAATGTTGCGTCCGTCTATGTATTCCAGTTTAACATCGACCGGCGTAAAAAAGCCGGTACGGTCAATTTTGATCGGTTTGCCGTCAAAATCTGTCAGCGGGCCTGCTGCTTTTTTGGCCGTTTCGTCGATCTGCGCGGAAATGCTCTTCAAATATCGTCCCTCGCATATCTGGTTCAACTTCCGGCGTGCCGGCAGGTGTCCTTTTCCCGCCGCCTGCAGAAGCAGATTCGCCGCCATATCCTCCGGGGAACCTTCTTTCAGATGCAGCATACCGCACAGCAGGCAATCGGCCAGCATACAGTACGCTTCCGGATTTCCTTCCTTCGCTGCCTGCGTCAGCATACGGCACCCTTCCGCACGCTGATCGGGATCGGATGAATGAAGCATATCGTCGACGTTCTTCAACCAGATACTCATATAGATAGATTCGTTCAAATTTGTATCCATAAGCGTACTCCTGTTTCCATACAGTGCTGATTTGTGCCGGCGTCTGTCGGTTGTTGATAACTGTGTCCTCTGTTAAAAAAGCCGCAGATCTGTTGCGAAACAGTTCCTGCGGCTTCTGACATTACATTGTGCTGACGTATCGTCTCTTATTTAAAGAACTTGTCGCGGAAGCCGGCGGCGCCGAATATATCGTACACGCGGTCGTTGAGCTTTTTCAGCGAATTGTTCACAAAGCTCTCGAACGCGGACGGCGTGGACTCCTGACGCGGCTGCTCGAGGCCGATTGCGACAAGCGTCTGGTAAGCGTTTTCGATCACGGCGTCGTCCGCCTCGCGGTTGTTGTGCGTCTCGGCGAGCATCGCGTTGCACTGATCGAGCGCATCCTGCGCGAGCCGCACATTCTCCGCCTTGGACGGGTCGTTCTTGTTCGCGTCGATGTAGCCCTGCAGACGGGTCAGGTACGTGTTGTCGCCGCGCAGCAGATCTTTCGCGTTGCGCGCCTCGTTGAACTGCGGATAAGTATCGGCCGCATCCGCCACGTTCCTGACGCGGCCTGCCGAAATATCCAGCGCCAGACGAAGGGCGGTGTTGTTGTACTCAAGCTCATGCTTCTGCTCGAAGAAACACCATGTTCTGTCCGGCGCAAAGGACGTGGACAGGTCGATCGAACCGTCGGGAGAAACATATTGGCCGCTCTTGCCGAGCTTCTGCCCCGCGGGCGCGAACGTCGCGCCGGGCGCGGTCGAGGAAATCTGGATGATCTCGTCGGAGTTGGTCTTGGGCGAGGTCTCCATGAAGCGGAAATATTCATAGCCGCCGCTGCCGCCGCCGAACTCAAAGCCGTAACCGCAGATGAAATAGAACTCTGTGCCGTTTTTCTCCAGCTCCTGAAGACGCGGGATCAGGTTCACCTGTGCCCGGTTGTATTCGCGCGCCTGTGCGCGCACCTTGTCATACTTGCTGTCCATGAGCAGCTTCTGCTCAACAGCCGCGTACCGCTCGCCCGGCATCAGCGCGAGCATGGACGGCGTGGGCAGGATGATACTCTCGACAACGGCGGAGACCAGCGTGTCGATCACCGCGCGCAGCGTTTTCTTGGGCAGAATGCGCAGCGCGATATTGGCCACATAATTCCACGGCGCGTCGATTGCGTCGAGCAGGGCGCCGTTGTAGAGAAGCTCCGGCGCGTTTTCGGCGTATTTGCCCTCGACCAGATCGGCGATCACGTCGCTGCCGTTCCATGCGCCGACGATGCTCACCACGCGGGCGACCTGACCCTTGCTGCCGTAGCGGTCAAGGTAGGCGTTGACGACCGTTGCGCCCATGCTCATCGGCACCAGCACAACCTTGTCCGCGTCGGAATACTTGCCGAGCACAGCGTCGTTGATGAATTTATCAAGGTCGTCCGCATCGCGGTACAGGAAAGAAAACGCGGAGTGGTAGAAGCAGAAGATGTTCTCCGCGCCGAGCTGTTCCACGATGGACTGGCACGGGATCGAGTAATAGAAGTTCTCCAGATCCAGATCGTTGTACTCGCTGATCGGGAACGGACGCGAACAATCCTCCACGTCGGACGGCAGATTGCCGTCTTCGTCGATGATGTTGCGGCTGAGCACACCGGAGAAGATGGTGCTCACGTCTTTCTTGGAGATGCAGTTACGCTTGATCATGAGCGTGAGCAGAATCTCGCCCACCAGCTTCACCGTCGCGAACAGCACCTTCGGGTCCTTGAACGCATTGGAATCCGGATAGAACAGGTTGTAGTCGATCGGGTCTTCCTCGCGGTCAAACAGGTTGTAGTTCAAGAGATCGGACTTCGAGTTTGCCTTGTAGTTGCCGTTCTCGTCCACCAGGTGCGACCACGTCTGGCCGATGCCGGTGACGAAAATGATCGGGTATTCACAGTCGATCGCCGCCTGCACATCCGCAAGCGATTCGGCGACCAGCGCCTCGGGCGCGTCAGCCGGGCTCTTCGCACTCGCCGGAATAACCAGGGCAAGCATCATAGAAAAGACCAAAAGCAGAGAAATGACTTTTTTCATAAAAGCGCCTCCTTTTCTTTTCCTATTATACCGAAAGCGGCGCAGGATTTCAATAGATACAAAAAAGTTTTTGACACACGCGGTTGACAGCTGCGGCATCTGTCCTGTATACTTAGGTGAATCTATTTTTTTGGTTCATCACGGAATTTTGTGGGATGGTAAGAAGCAAGTAAAGGTGGTGTCATCGCGAGGGAGGCAAACGCCGACCGCGGCGATCCGTTCCCCCGGCAGAGCGTAAAAACAAAAGCAAGGAGTACGGATTGCCGCGCG
>JAFSYM010000014.1 GCA_017450005.1 Clostridia bacterium | reverse complement strand
TGTCAATTGTTTTATCCGTACTTATGCTTGTAACCGTGATTTCTTCCATGCCGCTTGCCTTCGCGCTGTATCCTAACAGCGCGCCTGAAATGGTTCGGCAGACGGAACCGTATGCAGATTTTGCCGCCGATGCGCCGATTACTACCGTGCGTATTGACAACGAAAAAATCAATCGGGAAAATGCGGCAATCAGCTACCGTGACAATTCCAAACGATTTGACATCGATCCGCAAGGCTGTGTATATGCCGAGAATTGCAGAGTACAGCAAGGCGGCTACGTCGGTTTAGGCGGCTTTACGCTGACATTTGCGGACGCAGCCGTTTTCCCGGATGGCAGCAGACAGTCGTTGGAAGTTTTCTTCGGCGAAGTGCACACCATCGGAAGGACGGATGTCGAACAGTATACAGATGACTTCTGCTTTGCAAGGATCACCGATAATCCCGATCAGCCGCTTGATTTTGCACCGCTGTCCTTAAAGGAAAAAAAGCAAATCGGCGTCCGCAGCAGAGTCTATTTCCGTGTTCCGACAGCCGGCGCGGAGGATACCTTCCTTTTCGCGGCGAACGGTATAAACACAGTGCGTGCCGCAGGCGGTTTTGACCGCATCGTAGACGCAGGCGGACATTATAACTATTCCGAGTCGATGGAACCGATGAGCGGTATAGCCGAAGGTACCGATTTTTACTATCCTTCAGATACCAGATTATTTGTGACACAGGGAACAACGGCGGGTAGTCTCGGCGTGCGTTTTGTCGGTTCAGGCGGTCCTGCAGGAGAACCGACAGCGTATCAAACCGGTTTTGCCGCCGCCGGCAAAGCGAAAGAGGGCTTTTCCTCTCGCATCTGGAGCAACTGCGGAACAAACACAGAGCCGCTTCCGATCAATCTCCTGACTTCGGGTTTGGGTTATGAACTCACGACCGCAGCAGGGGAAAACGGCAGTATTTCTTTGTGGACGGACGGTATCGCCAACAGTGAAAATGCGGCACAGCTTTCCGGCGGAACGACGCAAACCCCGCTCACCTACCTTGTGCCGAAAGGCAAGGCAGTTACGCTGGTGATCACGCCGGACATCGGCTATGAGCTGGACACCTTGACCGTTGACGGTACCGCGGTACAGCCGACGCGTTCAAGCGGCATATGCGGTCCCTATGAATATGACATACCTGCCGATACTGCCGCACGGTTAGGCGGCGACAACTGCGCAGTAAATGCAACTTTCAAGCAGTTTGAAAAAAGAACGATGGAAATGAGACTGATTACCTGTAGCTGGACCTATGGCGAAGATTCCTCCATGTGCCTGCGTGTTTCTCCGGCAAGTATTCCGGCGTATGCAACCGTTACAAAATTATATAAGGAGAGGGGTGCGGACGATAGTACTTACACGACTGAAAAACCGACTCAGGCAGGAGATTACACCGTCAAGTTTATCCGCTCCGAGACCTATATGTATAAAGAGGATGTCCAAATTGTCGATTTCACAATTTATCAGGCAGACCCGACTTGCACCGCGCCTACGGGCTTAGCGGCAACCTATGGCGATACGCTTTCAAGCGTGGAGCTTCCCGAGGGCTGGCAGTGGGATGACGCTGCACAGCTTGTCGGCAATGTTGGCGACAATAGCTTTTCGGCAACCTTTACGCCTGCCGATGCGAGAAATCATAAAAGTGTGAGCGAAACGCTGAGCGTGCGTGTGGCGAAAAAGACTGTCACGATTACGGCGGACAATAAGGAAACCAACCACGGAAGCGACCTCGCCGCGCTGACTTATATCATCCAAAGCCAAGACCAATATTATGATGACGAGGGTGAACTCGGCATCAGCTTAAGCACCAATGCGGATAAGAACAAGACAGGCACTTATGAGATCGTCGTTACCTATCAGGAAAATCCGAATTATCTTGTAACGGTTCAAAACGGCACCTACACCGTCGGCAGCTTCCCGCACACATGGGGCGATGTAACGTATACATGGACCGGCACAGCCTCCGTCAAGGCCGAGCACAAGTGCATTTACTGTGACGAGGCAGAAACCGAAACGAAGGCGACGACGTCTCAGCAGACCAAAGCGCCTGCCTGTACGGATATGGGTGAAACGACCTATACGGCAACGTTCAGCAATCCCGCGTTTGAAACACAGACCAAGACAGTTGCCGACATCGACGCGACCGGTCATGCCTACGGCAAGAACGAATATACATGGGAAACCGACAAATCCGCCTGCACCGCGGTCTGCCGCTGCACCAACACCGGCTGCACGCAGGCGATCACGGAAACGGCCCAATCGACGTGCGCGACGACCGTCAAGCCGACGTGTGAAGGCAAGGGCGAGTACACCTATACCGCGGCATTCAACAACAAGCGTTTTACCGCGCAGACCGCGACCGAAGAGATCGCTGCGCTCGGCCACGTCCATGACTCGGTCGTCACAGAGCCGACCTGTACCGCAGGCGGTTTCACAACGCACATCTGCTCGCGCTGCAGCGATACCTATACCGACAGTGAGACTGCCGCACTCGGTCACACAGCGGGCGACGCCGTGCAGGAGAAGGAAGTGCCCGCGACGTGCGAAAAAGACGGCAGTTATGCAGAAGCGATCTACTGCGCCGTTTGCGGCGAAGAGCTGTCCCGCAAGACTGTCACCGTTCCCGCGGCCGGTCACGAAGACGCCGACAACGACGGCAAATGCGACCGCTGCACGAAGCAGATGCAGGGCGGCGACCACTGCAAACTGTGCGGCCAAATCCACGACAAGCACACGTTCTGCGGCGTCGTGACAGGCTGGTTCCACACGCTGGCATACTATGCAAAGACTTATGTCGATCCTGTACTGGGAATTCTGTGGGCGTCTTTTCTGACGATGCTTTTCCCGTAATCGTCATCGAATCCCTGTATCATCCGTAAATCAGTCCCGGCGAAACGCTCCCTCTTTACCAAACAAATAACTGTCTCGCTAAGGAGGAGCGTTTCTTCATACCTATGAGGCATTACAACACAATGAATAAAACAGTTCGGAAAAACACCGGGCTGTTTTTTTATCTTCAATTTGCAAAGGAGATGATCTTGTTTGGCACGTTTTTTCAGCCGGTTCCGCAGCCGGGACAAGCCAGTCAACCGCACGGCGGGCAGCTCGTTCACGTTCTACATGGGCGGGTCGTCCTCCGGCAAATACGTGAACGAACGATCCGCAATGCAGATGACGGCGGTATACGCCTGCGTCCGCATTCTTTCGGAAGCCGTGGCGGGACTGCCGCTGCATCTGTATCGGTACAACGACAGCGGCGGCAAGGAAAAAGCGACCGACCATCCGCTGTATACGCTGCTGCATGACGAGCCGAACCCGGAGATGTCGTCGTTTGTTTTTCGCGAGACCTTGATGACGCACCTTCTCCTGTACGGCAACGCGTATGCGCAAATCGTCCGAAACGGCAAGGCGAAGTGATCGGACTGTATCCGCTGATGCCGAGCAAAATGACCGTCGACCGCGACGACAACGGACATCTGTATTACAGCTACGTGCACTCCAACGAAGAAGCTGACACGATGCGGAACGAAACCGTGATTCTGCGGCCGTCCGACGTGCTGCATATTCCGGGTTTGGGATTTGACGGGCTTGTCGGCTACAGCCCGATAGCGATGGCACGGAACGCAATCGGCATGGCTATCGCCTGCGAGGAGTACGGCGCACGGTTTTTCGCAAATAACGCAGCGCCCAGCGGTGTGCTCGAATATCCCGGTACGCTGAAGAACCCGGAACGCATCCGGGACAGTTGGAACGCGCAGTACGGCGGCAGCGCAAACTCGCACCGCGTGGCTGTGCTGGAAGACGGGCTGCACTTCACGCCGATCTCCATATCACCCAACGAAGCGCAGTTTCTGGAGACGCGTAAATTTCAGCTCAACGAGATCGCGCGTATCTTCCGGATCCCGCCGCACATGATCGGCGATTTGGATAAAAGCTCGTTCAGCAATATAGAACAGCAGAGCCTTGAATTTGTGAAGTACACGCTGGATCCCTGGGTGGTGCGCTGGGAGCAGTCGCTGTTCCGGTCGCTGTTCCGGTCGCTGTTCACGCCGGATGAAAAGACACAATATTTCTTCAAATTCAACGTGGAGGGCTTACTCAGAGGCGATTATAAATCCAGAATGGCAGGATACGCTACCGCGCGTCAGAACGGCTGGATGTCGACAAACGATATCCGCGAGCTCGAAAACATGGACAAGATCCCTGCCGAACAGGACGGCGACCTGTACCTGATCAACGGCAATATGATGCCCATTGCGATGGCAGGATCGCAATACCAAAATAACACAGGAACGGAGGAAAACACCGATGAAAACAAAGAGGTTCTGGAACTGGGTGACGCCGGTTCGGAACGAAAACGAATCGGACGCTGAATGCGTGCTTGAACTGTATGGCACCATCGCCGAGAACAGTTGGTACGATGATGAAATTACGCCGCAGATGTTCAAGGACGAACTGTTCAGCGGCAGCGGACCGGTGACGATC
The DNA here is from genome assembly GCA_017450005.1 of Clostridia bacterium. Taxonomy (GTDB): domain Bacteria; phylum Bacillota; class Clostridia; order Oscillospirales; family Acutalibacteraceae; genus UBA1425. Next base: position 2,258 of record JAFSYM010000014.1, on the reverse strand, counting down.
TGGCTGTCGAGTCCCGGCGGCGACTGCGTGGCGGCGTCTCAAATCTACGCAATGCTCATGGACTACAAAGGCGACGTCACCGTGAAGATCGACGGCATCGCGGCGAGCGCGGCGTCTGTGATCGCTATGGCAGGTACGCGCGTGCTGATGGCGCCGACGGCCATGATGATGGTGCATAATCCCGCCACGATGGCGTTCGGCGATCATAACGACATGCGTAAGGCCATCGAGCTGCTGGACGAAGTGAAAGAAAGCATCATCAACGCCTACGAATTGAAAACCGGGCTGTCCCGCAAGGAAATCGGAAAGCTCATGGAGAATGAAACGTGGATGAACGCCCGGAAAGCCATCGAGCTTGGTTTTGCCGACGGCGAACTGACCGATGAAAAGAAAGCGGTCGATGCTGAAGCGTTCGCTTTTTCGAGCAAAGCTGTGGAAAACGCACTGCTCAACAAGCTGACGGCGAAGTATGACCGCAAGCCGGATCCGCAGCCCGTACCCGTGAACGATGCGCAGACAAGCGTATCCGATAACAAAACACAGCCGCAAAGAGGCCGCCCCGTCGACGAACTGATGGGACGGCTTCATTTAATTCAACATTAATTTATGGAGGTAAAATCTATGACTATTCAGGAACTGAGAGAAAAAAGAGCCCGCCTGTGGGAAGAGACCAAAGCCTTCCTCGACAGCCATCGCGGCGAAGACGGTCTGCTGTCCGCGGAGGACGACGCCACCTACGGCAAGATGGAAGCCGACATCACCGCGCTCGGCAAAGAGGTCGCCCGTCTCGAGCGGCAGGAAGCTCTGGACAAAGAGCTGTCCCGCGCCGTGTCCGAACCGATCACCGAAAAGCCGATGGGCGCGAAGGGCGCGGAAAAGACCGGCACCGCGTCGGACGAGTACCGCACCTCTTTCTGGGCGCGTATGCGTTCGAAGTCTCCGCTGCCTGGCGTGCTGAACGCGCTGCAGATCTTCGCCGACAACGCCCCGCACATGGACGTCTGCTCCGTGCGCATCTCTCTGTTTTCCAAGGGCAATTATCTGTATATCAAAGACCTGCTGGTTGATGCGCTGCTGACGGCGGGGTTTACCGTAACGCTGCGCCGGTACATCGGGCGCGACGATGACAGCGGGTATCATCACTACGTCATTGACGTGGATAAAGAATACATCATCAAGGAGTGACAAATCATGGCAAACATCGGTTTAGACAGCCTCTTTTACGCACCGATCACCGAGGGCGCGGACGGCACCGAAACCTACGGTACGCCGCAGAAACTGGCGAAGGCCATCTCCGCCGAACTGTCTGTGGAGATCGCGGAGGCAATTCTGTACGCGGACGACGCTGCCGCCGAGAGCGTCAAGTCGTTCAAGAACGGCAAGCTGACGCTCGGCGTGGACGATATTGGCATCGACAAAGCGCAGCTGCTGACCGGCGCGTCCGTGGACGACAACGGCGTTCTGGTGTCGACTTCCGAAGACCTGCCGCCGTATGTGGCGATCGGATTCCGCGCGCAGAAGTCGAACGGCAAGTATCGGTACTTCTGGCTGTTTAAGGTTCAGTTCGGTATTCCCTCGATCAGCCTACAGACGAAGGGCGACAGCATCAGCTTCCAGACGCCGTCCATTGAGGGCACGATCGTGCGCCGCAACAAGCCGCTCGGCAATGACAAGCACCCATGGAAAGCGGAAGTCACTGAAGGCGACGCGGGCGTGTCGGATACGACCATCACCAACTGGTTCAAGGCAGTGTATGAACCTGCATACGCCGGAGATTAAGGAGGAATTTCAGTATGAACGCGATTCCCGTAAACGCGGAAAACCCGACCGTCGAGGAACGCTCTGCCGAGATCACGCTCGGCGGGCAGCAGTATGAGCTCGTGCTCACGACGCTTGCGACGAAACTGATCGCCCGGCGCTACGGCGGTTTGGAGAATCTGGGCGAAAAGCTGTCCAACACGGAGCATTTTGAAGACGCGCTCGATGAGATAGTGTACCTCATCACGCTGCTGGCGAATCAGTCTGTGATGATCCATAACCTTTGGCATCCGGACGACAAGCGCGCTTTGCTGACCGAGGAAATGGTCGAGCTGCTTTCCACGCCGTATGACCTTTCGGAGTACAAAAACGCGATCGTCGCGGCGCTGTACAAAGGCACCAAACGCTACGTGCAGAGCGAGGAGAGCGACGCAAAAAACGCGGAAACAGCCGGGTAAGCGAAGAAGAATCGTTCGCCCGGCTGCTGTTTTACGGCGTGA
>JAFSYM010000108.1 GCA_017450005.1 Clostridia bacterium | reverse complement strand
TATCAAAAAGCAGCAACAATCCCTCAGTCATGCTATCGCATGACAGCTCCCTTTACACAAGGGAGCCTTTGCTTGGCCTATTTCGGTCAATGTTCATGACGGCAAAAGCGTTTTGAGTTTTCAGTAAAACGATTTTTGCCGTGCGCCATAAAGGTGCACACAATCAGAATCAATGCAAAAACGTCATCCCACAAAAAAACGTGAAGATCGTTTTATTCTTTTTACGGCAGGAGCTTCAGCAGCAAATCCAGATCGTATGCTTCCTGTACCTGCTTCGGCAACCGTCCGAACAGGGCGCGGAAGAACGCTTTCAATTTGGCAAAGAAGCCGGTCTTGACGTTGACCGTTTCGGTCTCGGACTCGGCGAGAACCGTGCCGTCTTTGATGTACTTCGTCTGCACGGTATAGGTCGCCTTGGCTTCCTTTTCGGTGTACGTGTCGGCTGCGCCTTTGTCCTGTCCGTTGATGTACCAGTGCACGGCAGCGCCGGAAACGGGATTCGTCACCTCTGCCGTGAACGTGATCGTCGTGCGGTAGTCGACCGTCTTGCTCTGTGTATAGTTGCGGATAACGACTGACAGGCTATTGTGAAGGATCTGAAATTCAGTTTCTCCTGACTGGTTCCCATCCTCCGGCTGTACCAATTTGATTATACCGTAAGTATCCATATCCATGCTGCCAAAGCTGTAAGACTTGTCTAAGTATTCAAATTCCGCATTGTCACATAACGGACGGATAACTGCTTCCGACGCATTATCCGGGAGCTTAAACGCCACATATTCTCCCAATGCAAGATCTGTCTCCAAATAATACACTTCGGCGCTACTTACGCTAATCGCATTCTTTTCGGCATAAATATATCGCGTCTTGTCGAAGCTGGGCGCAAATTGAAAGTATTTCGCAACGTCGCGCAATGCAATACAGTCAATAGAACCATTGAAAGTTGATACCGGAGCCTGACGGATATCTCCGTTTGACGTTTTGTAGAAATACGTTTCCTGTTTCGGAAAATTATTGTCATACGCATAGATTCTGGGTTGACCATTTACTTCCTCGAATCGTAGGAAATTAATAGCGTGGCCGCCCTGATTATTCTTTCTAAATCCGATCTGCAAAGAACCTTTGCCGTCAAATTTATGGTTCTTAACAAAATTGATCACCGCATTCCAGTCCGATGAAATATCGTAACTGTGATACTTATACCAGCTGCCACCGGCCACAATTGCATCTGTTGACACTTTGCCCTGTATGTCCTGATAGAAACAGATCGGTTTTTGAACTGTTGAAGTCTGCGTTTTTGAATACAAATTATTGTCTGTAAGACCGATGATTGATTTGTCCAGACGCCCTGTATAGTATCCGGAACTTGTCATGGACATACCGAAACAATGACCACCTGCTGAGTCACTGTCTCCGAAATTTGCAAAACTATACGTCTCTTCACCAAGATTATAGGCATTTTCGTTCTGTCTCCAAATAGCATACAACGTCTTATTACCGATGACGGAATAATTGCCGGTATACGCAGTACCGTTTCCGTTTGCTGCGGTATTCCAATTTGAAAAGCTGTAGTTACTGCGAGTCGGTGCTGGCAGTGTAAAGACTCTTCCGCTTTGCGTCAAAACCGACATAGGACTGACACTGCCGCCGTTTGCGTTTAGCGTTGTAGAATAGTAAGTTATACTGACCGTATCGGATAAATTATCGGACGTATCCTTCACAGTTAGATAATATGTTCCCGACGATGATACGGTACCGGTCACTGTTGTCTTGTTGGTCGTTGTATAGGGATTATCGGCATAGCTTGACGACGTTCCCCAGTAATAGCCGCCAATTCCGACATTATCCGACATGCTCAAGGTCACCGTCTGTGATAACGCAACATTGTTTGAGCTGCTGATCGAGCCAGTAGGCTTTGTTTTATCGGTATAGTTCCATCTCGCATACAATGTTTTGGTTTTGCCTTCGCCCGGATACAACGCGTTGACCTGTTCGGCACTCAGCGACTGGCCAGCCGTATACATGGGAGTTCCCGATTTAGAATCCGACCAACCCGAAAAAGATTTACCGGGGTTTGTCGGCGGCTGTATCGGCAGTTGCGTTGCCGTATCGTAGAACAGTATTTGCGTACTCGGCTCGCCGCTACCGCCGTTTGCATCAAATGAGAGAGAAAAAGAGTGCTTTGCCCACACCGCATAGAGTGTAGTCGTTGTGTTTCCGGTAAAGACAGCGCCGGGTTCAAATTCGGCCTTGGAAGCAGTCCTATCTGTCGACCAGCCCAAGAAAGAGTAGCCCAAACGAGTAGGCTTAGATGCAGATAATACCATCTTCCTTCCGACCCACTTCGTCTGACTCGCCGGTACACCGCTACCGCCATTGGCATCGTAGGACACGACAATACTGCCGAGCTTAATCTTTATTGCAGGACAGATTCCGGAATAAGTAGTGTCTAAGCCGTTTCTGAATGGTACTATCCAGTTGATTTCGTCATCATAAAGCGGATATGCAACCGCTCCGTCCCATCCGTTGACCTTTCGATTCAAAATTGCGCATGAGCTTTGGGAATCAGATGCAGCAGACCGCAGTATGCATGTAGATGCCAATCTGCTGTTGATCGAATTTCCATAAGTGATAGCGCATCCTTGACTTGCTGCATAGTCGGTTGCGTTGATTATTCTTTGACTATCGGTGACCGTTGGATCGGACAAGAAACCATATCGGGAGTTGAAGAGATCCCCGTACGAAAGAAGAAAGACCTTATCATATGTCGGGGAAAAATTCAGCTTTTCCTCGTCACTTGGCGCGGTATATCTGTCACTGACTCCTTTGTTCATCAGGAAGGATGTATTGACCACTGTCTTTTCCTGATCAGAAAAGGCTGTCTTCCAAAACGAATCATTCAACCATGAACGAATATCTGATGATTCCCAATCATCGGCATAATGTGTACACGACGAATCGGAAAACTTTTCGAAAAAACCAACTGCTCCATCGTGATCCAAATCGTTAAAAAAAGGATGATTTAAAAAAGGTTGAGCATCAAGCGCAAGCTGCGAAACTAAAAGACCATCAGAAGGATCCAACACCTTCCAATTAATCGGTTTATACTGAAACCAATATATTGTATTCAAGTCAAAGCCATTATTATCAATCAAAGAATTATCTTCTGTTGGTGTATTCCAAGTTCTTGACGGACGAAAAGCTGTGAATCGAACTGCACGATACAGTTGATCTCCATAGGCAACATCCGCATACATCATAAAATCATCGGCTGCATAATCGCTATAATAATTATACGAAACCCAGTGCAGATTCATTGCATTAAGTGCTACAAGCGTTTCTGGATCTGTAACACGGCTCTGCGGATACGAGCCGAATTCGATTATTTCTCCGACAGCATATCCGTCTGCAGCTTGAGCGCTCCATTTTTCGCTTCCAATAGGTACTGCACCGATAACAATCATCCAACACGCTATCAGAGTAAAAAGCAGACGTGTCCGTTTTCTCATACATTATTTCCTCCCATGTCCACATAATACGTTAATGTAGCGTAATTATAGCATAAGGATTGTGCTATTGTCAATACGCTACATCAACGTATTCGGAGGCAGCAATGAAGCAGATCAGCTATCAGCAGAACAAAAACATCATCCACAACCGCCTGCGTGAAGCGCGGCTGCGGTGCGGCTTTTCGCAGGAACAGCTTGCCGCACAGATGCAGCTCCTTTCTTTGAACATCGATCAGCAGATCATCAGCCGGATTGAAAAGAATCAGCGTCAGGTCACGGATTATGAAGTAGCCTGCCTTTGCAAATGCCTCAGAGTCAGTTTTGAATGGTTGATTCAGGATCATGCGGAGTTCTGCGAAAGTTAATCCCTGTCGGGCGGCAATCTGCCGCCCGTTTTTTTGGTTCTTCACGGATTTCCGTGCAACAAATACCAGCAAAGTGTCATCGCGAGCGGAGCGTGGCGATCTCCCATAGATGCCGGTTGGTTTCCCTGTGTAGGGCACGGATACATCCGTGTCGAAAATGACGTTCCCTTCACCGCGGCACGCATGTATGCGTGCCCTACATACCTTGTGGGTACAATCGAGTGGAATCTGTCATAGCAATGACACATTCTCTTCTTGTCAGCCTTTTGCACGGTTTTTCGTGATGAACCGTTTTTTTGTATACTAATACCCGCCGCGGTGCATCCGCGACGGGCGTTGTTTTGGATTCTGTTTACAGCATGTGTGCGCGCAGCTCTTCGCCGGAGAGCGGAGAAAGGTCGGCGGGCGCGATGTCGAACACCGTCTTGCAGCCGTTCACACCGCGCTTGTGCATGCGGTCGATGGCTCTGGCGAACGCGATCAGCGCGCTCGACGTGAACTCCGGGTTGGAGTCGAGCTTGAGGCTGTATTCGATCGTGTGCGTGTGCTCGCCGTCCAGCCCCGTCTTGCCCGTGCGAATCACAAATCCGCCGTGCGGCAGCGCCGCGTGGTCGCGCTGCATCTCTTCAGCCGTGATGAATGTCACGGTCGTATCGTAGTCGGCAAAATAGTTGGGCATTGTCTTGATCGCCGTTTCAATCGCGGCCTTGTCCGCGCCTTCCTCGGCCACAACGTAGCACTCGCGCAGATGCTTCTCGCGCGTCGTCAGCTCCGGCATACTGCCCGAACGCACGGCGTCCAGCGCCGCCGGGATCGGTACGGTATACTGTCTGGCGTCCTTTACGCCGGGGATGCGGCGGATCGCATCGGAATGCCCCTGGCTGACACCCCTGCCCCAGAACGTGTAGTCCTTGCCGTCCGGCAGAATGGCCGATGCGTACAGACGGCTGAGTGAGAACATACCCGGATCCCAGCCCGCAGAAATCAGCGCAATATGCCCGCTCGCTGCCGCTGCCTCGTTGACCGCGTCGAAGTGCGAGGGGATGTTGGCGTGTGTGTCGAAGCTGTCGACCACGTTGAAATCCTTTGCGAGCACAGGCGTCATCTTCGGCAGATCTGTCGCACTGCCGCCGCAGATAATCAGCACGTCGATCTCATCCTTGTGTGCAGCAATATCCGCCGCCGCATAGACGGGAATGCCCGTGCGTGTTTTGACCGTCTCGGGTGCGCGGCGCGTAAATACGCCGATCAGCTCCACGTCCGGATTCTGCTTTGCAGCGCACTCCACGCCGCGTCCGAGATTGCCGTAACCGTAAATTGCGATTTTCATAGTATATACCCTCCCTTATTTCTCATTGATGGTGGACACCGTGATGGTCAGTTCCTCAAGCACGTCCAGCAGCTCGCGCACGGTGTCGAGTGAGGTGAACATCGTGATGCCGTTTTCCACAGCGCAGCGGCGAATCGCCGCGCCGTCCTCATAGTGCACGCCGGACAGTATGGCGCGCGTATTGATCACATAGCTGACGTAGCCCGCGCGGATCGCTTCGAGGATTTCGGTACTGCCCTCGCTGAGCTTGTGCAGCAGGCGCGTATGCACGCCGTGCTCGCGCAGATGCTCCGCCGTCACGGTCGTTGCCTCGATGTTGAAGCCCATGTCGTAGAACCGCTTGACCAGCGGCAGCGCCTCGTCCTTGTCCTCGTCGGCCAGCGTCACGATCACCGTGCCGTAGTTCGGCAGCTTCAGCCCCGACGCGATCAGCGCCTTGTAGATCGCTCTGTGGCGCTTGTCGTCGTAGCCGATCGCCTCGCCCGTGGATTTCATTTCGGGCGACAGATAGGCGTCCATACCGCGCAGCTTCGAGAAGGAGAACGCAGGCGCTTTGACGTACCAGCGCTCCTTTTCCTCCGGATAGAGCTTGAATATGCCCTGCTCCTTGAGGCTCTCGCCGAGGATCACGCGCGTGGCAATGTCGGCCAGGCTGTAGCCCGTGGACTTCGACAGGAACGGAACCGTGCGCGAGGAACGGGGATTGACCTCGATGATATACACGTCCTCGTGCTCGTCGACGATAAACTGGATATTGTACAATCCGATGATGCCGATGGCAGGCCCCAGTTTTTTGGCGTATCGCAGGATGGTGCCCTTGACCTTGTCGGACACGCTGAACGTCGGGTAGACGCTGATCGAGTCGCCCGAATGCACGCCCGTGCGCTCCACCAGCTCCATGATGCCCGGCACAAACACGTCCTGTCCGTCACAGACTGCGTCGACCTCCAGCTCCTTGCCGCGGATGTACTTGTCGACCAGCACGGGTTTGTCCTCGTCGATCTCAACGGCCGTCTTGAGGTAGTGGCGCAGATCCTTCTCCTTGGCGACGATCTGCATCGCGCGGCCGCCCAGCACGAAACTCGGCCGCACTAAAACGGGATAGCCGATCTCGGCGGCGGCACGGATGCCGTCCTCGATGTTCGTCACGGCACAGCCCTTCGGCTGCGGAATGCCCTGCTCCAAAAGCAGCTTCTCGAAGGCGTCGCGGTTTTCCGCCTTTTCGATCGCGTCACAGTCAGTGCCGATCAGCTTCGCGCCGTATTCGCGCAGCGGTTCGGCCAGATTGATCGCCGTCTGCCCGCCCAGCGATGTGATCACGCCTACCGGGTCTTCGAGTGTGACGATGTTCATGACATCCTCCACACACAGCGGCTCGAAATACAGCTTGTCGGTCGTTGTGTAGTCTGTAGAGACCGTCTCGGGATTGTTGTTGATGATGATGGCCTCGTACCCTGCCTCTTTGATCGTCTGGATCGCGTGCACGGTGGAGTAGTCGAACTCCACGCCCTGCCCGATACGGATGGGACCGGAACCGAGCACGATGATCTTTTTGCGGTCGGAGACGATGGATTCGTTCTCCTCCTCATAGGTCGAGTAAAAGTATGGCACGTAGCTCTTGAACTCCGAAGCGCAGGTGTCGATCATCTTATAGACCGGGAACACATTCCATTCCCTGCGCAGACGAAACACCTCGATCGCGCTCATGTCCCAAAGTACACCGATATAGTGATCGGAGAAGCCGATCCGCTTGGCGAAGCGCAGCGCATCCGCGTCGCGCGGACCTGCCTTGAGCGCAATCTCGGCGTCTGTGATGACCTTGATCCGGCGCAGGAACCAGCGGTCGATCTGCGTGATCTCCCAGATGGCCTCCACGTCGACGCCGCGCCATAAGAGATCCGCAATGGCGTAGATGCGGTCGTCCGTCCCGCTGCGCACATAATCCAGCAGCGCGTCGGTCTCCATGTGGTCAAATTTCGGCATGTACAGATGGTAGATGCCGACCTCCAGCGAACGGATCGCCTTGAGAAGACTTTCCTCGAACGTTCTGCCGACGCTCATCACCTCGCCCGTCGCCTTCATCTGTGTGCCGAGCTTGTTCTCCGCATCGGTGAATTTGTCGAACGGGAAACGCGGCATTTTGGTCACGACGTAGTCCAGCGCCGGTTCAAACGATGCAAGCGTATTGGCAAGCATGATTTCATCCAGCCGCAGTCCGACGCTGATTTTGGCCGATACACGGGCAATCGGGTAGCCGCTTGCCTTGGACGCAAGCGCGGAAGAGCGCGATACGCGGGGATTGACCTCGATCAGATAGTATTGGAACGACTGCGGGTCGAGCGCAAACTGCACATTGCAGCCGCCTTCGATCTCGAGAGCGCGAATAATCTTCAACGCACTGTCACGCAGCATGTGATATTCTTTGTTGGTCAGCGTCTGCGACGGACAAACGACGACGGAGTCGCCGGTATGGATACCGACAGGGTCGACGTTTTCCATATTGCAGACGGTGATCGCCGTGTCATTGGCGTCGCGCATGACCTCATATTCGATCTCCTTGTAGCCCTTGATGCTCTTTTCAATCAGCACCTGGTGCACAGGAGAGAGGGCGAGCGCGTTTTTGAGAAGCTCGATGAATTCCGCTTCGTTGTCTGCAAACCCGCCGCCCGTGCCGCCGAGCGTGAATGCCGGACGCAGCACGACCGGGTAGCCGATCGCCTCGGCTGCAGCCATGCCCTCTTCCATGGAATTGGCAATCTGCGACGGCAGTACCGGCTCGCCGAGCGATTCGCACAGCTCCTTGAACTGTTCTCTGTCCTCAGCGCGTTCGATGCTCGCGCTCTTGGTGCCCAGCAGCTCCACACCGCACTCGCGCAGCACGCCTTTCTTTTCGAGCTGCATGGCAAGGTTCAGACCCGTCTGCCCGCCGATACCGGGCAGGATCGCGTCGGGACGCTCCCTGCGCACGATTCTGGAAATGTATTCGAGCGTCAGCGGCTCCATGTATACCTTGTCGGCAATGGCCGGATCGGTCATGATCGTGGCCGGATTGGAGTTGCAGAGGATAACCTTGTAGCCCTCTTCCTTGAGCGCAAGACAAGCCTGCGTGCCCGCGTAGTCAAACTCCGCCGCCTGTCCGATCACGATGGGGCCGGAGCCGATCACGAGAATTTTGCGGATGTCCGTGCGTTTAGGCATTGTCCTTCGCCTCCTTCATCCAGGCAATAAACCGGTCGAACAGGTACGCGCTGTCCTGAGGACCCGGCGCACTCTCGGGATGGTACTGCACACCGAACGCCTTATCCCCGACACACGCGACGCCCTCGACCGTACCGTCGAGCAGATTGACGTGTGTGACGGAAAGCGGCGTTTCCGCGAGCGAATCCGTATCGACCGCATAGGAATGGTTCTGCGACGTAATTTCGACCTTATCGGTTGCCAAATCCCTGACCGGATGGTTGCCGCCGCGATGGCCGAACTTGAGCTTATATGTCTTTGCGCCGTAGGCCAGCGAAAGAATCTGATGGCCGAGACAGATCCCGAAGATCGGGAAGCGTCCGAGCAGCGCGCGCACCGTCGCAATCAGCTCCGGCACGTCGGTCGGGTCACCCGGCCCGTTGGAGAGAAACACGCCGTCCGGCTGCAGCGACGCAATCGTCTCGGCATCCGTATTCCACGGAACCACCGTCACGTCGCATCCCTTTTTCTGCATCGAGCGCACAATGTTCTGTTTCATGCCGCAATCGACCGCCACGACGTGATAGGCGGCGTCCGCGCCGGGATAATGCACTGCCGTGCTCCGACTGACGCGGCTGACCGCGTCGTGCGGAATCTCCATTTTCGCAAGTCTGTCGACCGTTTCCTGTGTCGACACATCTGCGTCGACCAGCATCCCCTTGCACGAGCCGAAGTTGCGGATATGGCGCGTAAGTTTGCGCGTGTCCACGCCCGACAGTCCCGCAACACCGTACTGTTTCATCACGTCGCCGAGTGTGCGTGTGCTGCGGAAATTGGACGGCTCCTCATTGTATTCGCGCACGATCAGCGCACCGATCGTCGGCGTCTCGGTCTCGTAATCGTCGTCCGCCATCCCGTAATTGCCGATCAGCGGGTACGTCATCACGACACCCTGATCGGTGTAGGACGGATCGGACAGAATCTCCTGATAGCCGACCATAGACGTATTGAAGACGATCTCGACAAACTTTTCACCCGGCGCGCCGAAGGCATGGCCCTCGTATACGCTGCCGTCTTCCAAGATCAGTTTTCTGTTTGCACCGGATAGCATCCTGCTGTTCCCTCCCCGGTCTGCATGCATAATCTATGCATGGATATTCATATTTAATGCATTATAGCACAGTAATTTAGATAATGCAAGAATTTTCTGCATAAACTGAAAGTTTATGCAGAAAAGAGGACATGCTTCTGATTTTAGTGTGTATCGCGCACAATACAGTCCCGGACTCAATCCGAAAGCCAATCCAGCACAATATTGCGAAGCAGCACGAACAGATTCCGGAGCAAAACAAGAGGCGACGCTGACTGTGCTGCGCGGTCAGACTGCACGCCGGAACCGGCGTAGCAGCCGATGTTGGTGCGCTCACCCAGAGGATTGCCGAAGAAGTCTTCGGTCAGGTCATCCTCCACCGGCACACCCTTGCCGATGAGCGGCGAGCGTTCACTGAGCACAAACGATCGCGGATCACTCTGATCATCGCCCGCAAACAGCGGATCGGCATATCGCGCGAACAGATCGTTGAGCGGCAGAATCGAGCCGAAGTAACAATTGCCGCGAATCGTGTTATGACGGGAGAGACGCGTAAAGTCGTCAAATTCTACACGCGTTCCGCGCGCATTGATGAAAATGTTGTTGACAAACAGCCCGTCACGCATGCCGACGATAAACAAATCGGCGCAGTTGACGATGGTGTTGTTGTAAAACCGAACGCCGATTTCATTTTGCGTGCGCGGGGAAGACATGCGCGCGCTCCCGCCATTGTCGTTGACTGACAGACAATACCGCACACAGTTGTCGTGGTGTCCGTCCAGGCGCGGATTGTTGCACATGAAGCGCATGTTGTCATGCGAATAGATATATTGATAGGTACAGTGATGGGAGTACGTATCAAAGTCCACCGCCATACCATCGCCGAAGTTTTTGGAATAGGCAATCTCGCAATGGTCGAACGTGGAATGGATGCTGCCCCAGAACCACATGGCCGCTGTGTAATACTCCACTTTGCCGTTTTCATCCACGCCCCTGCCCTGGCAGGTTCGGATTGCAGAACAGCCGCTGACCCATGCGCCGTCGCACATGCCCAGTACAATCGCCTCCGAGTCCATATCATGGAAATCACAGTTTTCGATGCGCACGCCGGTATTGAAAACCGGATCGATCGCGACTTCATAATTTGACTCCTTATTCGCGCCCCAGACGATCGCACCGTTGCCGGCGTCGTATACTTCGCAGTTCGTGATTGTCAGATCACGAACGGGATAGAGCGAATGTGCGGGCAAACCTTTGACCATCACGGCAGCGCGCGCACCGGCTGCGCCGTCCGAAAAGTTGTCGCGAGCATGCATCACACGGTCATTCTGCATGTCGTGGAACGTCACATTGTCGATCGTGATCCCGACGCTTTCCTTCTGCATGGTGTCAATCCAGATTCCGCCCCCATCGTGCGCGGTGACCTCCAGGTCACGAATCGTGATATAATCGCAGTCGACCAGCTTGAGCACATTCTGATAGCCGGAGCAAGTCAGCACGGGCTTCTCGTCGACACCCCAGGCTCCGATCACGATCGGCGCATCCGCCGTACCCGAACAGGTCAGCGAAGCGTGCACGTCGTATATGCCGCCGCATTTGAACAGGAACTGCGTGCCGGGCACTATGTCGCCGTAATCGTGGTCATAAATCGTTTTCCATGGAGAAGCCTGTGTACCCTCTCCCGCATCGCTGCCGGAAACCGCGTCAAAATAAAACGCACGTTCGGCCGCATGCACGCAGAACATTCCGGCAGAAATGACCAGACATACACAAAGTAAAACTGAAATCATACGTTTCATATCGGAACCTTAAATCCTTTCCATTGTACGTTCAATGTATCCGCATCTGATAGGCGACTGTCGTCTACATTTAAAAATGACAAAGACCGCCCGAATCGGACGGTCTTCCCCGTTATAGCAAAGTCCTAAAGTGTACTTACGCTTCCTTCTTCTTGAAGCTCACAAACGCTGCGCCAGCCGCAACAGTCAGAGTTGCGAAAACAGCGATGGAAGCTGCAGAACCGGTCTGCGGGATCACGGGCTCGTCTTCAGGAGCTGCAGGAGCAGTGGTCAGAGCCTTGCCCTTGTAGAACGTGTTCACGAACCAGTTGATGATCTTGTTGGAGGAAAGCTTCTCATACAGAGCGTCAACATCAACGCCGAGAGCCTTCAGGCCAGCAAAGATATAGGTGACAACATCATCCATGATGTTGGCGGGGAGGTTCAGGATATCATTGACGGAGAGTTCCTTCAGGTTCTTGCCGATCGAAGAGATGGCAGAAGAAAGAAGGGTAACCATGTCGGTGCTATCCAGACCCTTGGAAGCGATCTTCTTCTCAAGAGAAGTCAGATCACCAGCGGCGGCAACAGTCGCCTCTTCAGCAGGAGCTGCTTCCTCCTCTGCAGCGGCAGCCACTTCGACTGCGGCGGTGTCTTCAACGGCCTCTTCTTCTGCTGCGAAAGCGAAGATGCCCATGGAGCACACCATAAGTGCTGCGAGAAGGATGCTTAAAAACTTTTTCATTTTCGAACATTCCTTTCCATTCATGAAATTGGGGTACGTCAGTACGCCTTTGCTACGTGAGAATGATACCACAAACGGGTGGTCTTTGTCAATGGTTTTTTATGATTTTTTTTGGTTATGCGGCTATTTGGTAAAATATCTTTAAAATCCTGCGCAGTTACCAATGTTTTTTATCGAAACTGCGCAGTTTTTTGGCAATATCCGGGATCAGCGGGTTTTGTAGCCCTGGTCGATGGTCTTCCAGGAGAAGTAGACGTCGTTGCCGACCGTCGTAAACGTATCGGAGCTGGCGGTGGAGACCTGATCTCTGGACGCCACGCGGCGGAAGCCGCAGCCCTCGAGCGCTGTGGTGAACGCATCGGTCATCACTTCGTCGTACATCGTCAGACGCGCGGTCATAATCAGGCAGGAGCGGTCGTTGAACTTGTATTCGGCCAGATGACCGTCCACAAATCCGGTGGACCACCAGTGCGGATAGTATGCACGGGTGAAGAGCTTCTTGTAGCCGTTGCCGTCATGCGCGTCGTAGTAGATCGTCATCTCCATGTTGATCAGATGATTATCGTCTGCGCAGTGATAGTGCGTGCTGGTCACGACAGCCTCGCCGGGTGTACGCGTGTACACGCCGATTTCACCGCCGATGAACAGGAAGCCGTACTGTCCCTTCCAGCCCTGAATCATCCACTCCAGATCATCGTAATCGAAGCAGGCGCGCCATGTGTCATAATACATGACAAGCGTTGCGGCTGCCCAGTCATAGATTACGTTGAAGCCGAAGTTTCTCTGCCACGGGTTATCCTCAACATAGTAGAAGTTCTCGTTCGGATTCCACAGGTAAGAAACCAGACCGCCTGTGGCCATCGCTTCCTGACCGCTGACCGTGGTGACCGGGTCATTCTTGCCGGAAGACTGATTGTCGGACTGTTTCTTGGTTGTCGACTCTTTGGTTGCCGGCGCCTTGGTCGTTGCGGGAGCCTTGGTGGTTGCCGGCGCCTTGGTCGTCGGCACGGGCGCTGCAGTCGTCGTGCGGTTGAAGATACTGCCGCGCGTGGTCGCGGGCGTCTGCTGCGTCGTCGGCTGCGTGGGAGCGGCAGTCGGCGTGTACTGCGGAGCGGGCGTCTGCTGCGGCGTCACCTGGCCGTTGGGCGTTGAAGCCTGCGTCTGCTGGTTGTCCATTGTCTCGAGAATCTCCGA
Organism: Clostridia bacterium; assembly: GCA_017450005.1. Taxonomy (GTDB): domain Bacteria; phylum Bacillota; class Clostridia; order Oscillospirales; family Acutalibacteraceae; genus UBA1425. The sequence continues at coordinate 5,138 of JAFSYM010000108.1, read as the reverse complement.
CAGGATGTCGGCAGTGGTATCCTCGGCAGCGTCGGGGATAGTGTAGTTCTGTACCGCTTCAGTGGCGGATACAGAAACATCCTGCGGCTCGATGACCGGCTGCTTTCTGAGTCCCTTAATGGCAAAGGGCGCAGCGGCAACAGCCACAACCGCCACAACTGCGGCGGCAATGATCCCGTTTCGTGCGGATTTTGTCATGTTTCACGATCCTTTCTTTCATAGTCAAACAAAACGTATGGTTGCAAAAGTGGTGGAGATGGCGGTAATCGAAACCGCGTCCGAAAGCTCATCCTCACGACTTTCTACGAGCGTAGTCCGTGCTTTGAGATTCCCCCGCGGGAACGCGCAGGGACACGCTTTCCCGGTCGGTAGCGCCGCATGTTCATGACGGGGTACGACGTACTTCCCCGTGCACGTTCACCGCTGAATGACGCCTTTATCCGGGCCGCGGTCCTCCCGGTAAAGACGGCCGCTTAATAGTTAAGCAGCTTGAAGAACAGTGTTGTTGTCGTTTATTTTGAAATAAACTGCGGCTTTTAGAGCGGTTCCGCGCCGCTGCTCGCTTATCGCGTCTCAAAACCCCCGTCGAAATCCTTTCATCCCCATGAAGGACTCAACACAAGTTCTGCCTCGCGCCATGCGTCCCAAGGGCGGTCAACGCCGCTCCTTCATGGCGCGCTCGATGGTACGCTTTGCGTCTCTGTCGGCCTGCGCTTCGCGCTTATCGTAAAGCTTTTTGCCTTTACAAAGACCAACCTTGACTTTTGCTTTACCTTTATTGAAATAAACCGACAGCGGAATGAGCGTCAGACCCTGCTGGCGGGTAATACCGAACAACCGCATGATCTCCCTGCGATGCATCAGGAGTTTGCGCACCCGAAGCGGATCACGGTTGAAGATATTGCCCTGCTCATAGGGGCTGATGTGCATCCCGTTGACGAATATTTCCCCGTCCCGGATATTGCACCAGGCGTCCTTGAGATTGACCTTGCCCTGACGGACAGACTTGACTTCCGTACCGCACAGAACAATACCGGCTTCCATTTCCTCAAGAACGATGTAATCGTGGAAGGCTTTGCGGTTGGTGGCAACCGCTTGTTCAGAAGTTTTCTGCAATTGTACCCAGCCTCCTACTCTATACGTCTTGATATTATAACACAATGTAGCGGTTTGTCAAGCACTATTTCATCTCTTTGTACCGCGCGGCGCCAGCTTTTGCGTGCGTTTTCCGCGATTTGCGGCCGCTCTTTCTTTTTCGCGCTGTTTTTTGGCCATTTCCTTTTTGCGCTTTTCTTTTTCCTTTTCCGCCTGCCGCAGCTCCGGATTCTCGCGGTACAGCACGATGCAGCCGCCGATAACCTGGATGACATCTGCCTTGGTCGCGGCAGCAATCTGCTGTGCCATCTCTTTCGGGCTTTCCGGAATCGTTTCCAGAAGCGCCTTGATCTTAATCAGTTCCCGTGCGGTAAGCGCAGACTCGACCTGCGCGAGCAGCGCGTCCGTCACGCCGCCCTTGCCGATCTGAAAAACCGGCTCCAGGCCGTTGGCCGCCGCGCGGTATTTTGCGCGTTCTTTTCCTGTCATGATTGTCCGATCCCCTTCTCCCGTAGTTTCTGCGCAAGCTGCTCAAGCGCGCGCCTGCGGTGACTGATCGCATCCTTCTGCGCGTCGTCCAGCGACGCCATGGAGCGGCCGTCCGCCCCGTCCGGCACGAACACCGGATCGTAGCCGAACCCGCCGGTCCCCGCACGCTCAAAGGCAATCGACCCCGTGCATACGCCGCGCGTGATGATGCGCGACCCGTCCGGAAACGCACAGCACGCCGTACAGACAAATCGCGCCGTGCGTTCGCCTTGCGGCACGTCGCGCAGCGCCTCGAGCAGCTTGTCGATATTCTTTGCGTCATTGCCGTGCTCCCCGGCATAGCGTGCAGAGTACACACCCGGTGCGCCGCCCAATGCGTCTACCTCCAGTCCGGAGTCGTCCGCCACGCAGGGCATGCCGCTCTCAAGACACCCGCCGACAGCTTTGAGCACGGCATTTTCCTCAAAGGTCGTGCCCGTTTCCTCGACGTCGGTCAGTTCAACGCCCGCCTGCTCGGCGGTCTGCACGCCGATACCCAGCGGCTCAAGGATACGGGCAAGCTCTTCGCGTTTTTTCAGATTATGGGTTGCCAGTAAAAAAATCATTCGTCTTCCTCTTGCGGCTCCCGTGCCGGTTCGTCCTCGCTGTGATCGGGCATTTCCACGTCAAACAGACTCTGTGCGAACGCCTCCGGGCTGAACGGCTGCAGATCGTCGAGCTTTTCGCCCACACCGATGAACTTGACCGGCACCTTGAGATCGTTCTTGATGTTCAGCACCACGCCGCCGCGTGCCGTGCCGTCGAGCTTGGTGAGGATGATGCCCGTGATCTCCGCCACGCCCATGAATTCGCGTGCCTGATTGACGGCGTTCTGTCCCGTCGTCGCGTCGAGCACCAGCAGCACCTCGCGGTCGGAATACGGCAGCTCGCGGTCGATGACGCGGTAAATCTTGGCCAGCTCCTCCATGAGATTCTTTTTGTTGTGGAGACGGCCTGCAGTGTCTACGATGATGATGTCCGTGTCACGCGCCTTGCCCGCGGCAATACTGTCGAACACGACGGCAGCCGGATCGGCACCCTCTTTGTGCTTGATCATGTCGACGCCGGCGCGGTCCGCCCATTCCTGCAGCTGCTCGATGGCGGCTGCACGGAACGTATCGGCGGCCGCGAGAAGCACCTTTTTGCCCTCGGCCTTGTAGTAAGCCGCCAGCTTGCCGATGCTCGTCGTCTTGCCTACGCCGTTGACGCCGATCACCAGAATGATCGACGGCATGGTAATCAGACTCATCTCTTCGCCGCCGGAAATCATACGCGCCACGATCTCGCGTATCGCGCGCTTGACCTTGTCGGCCGTGCGCAAATTCTCCTTCTGCGCGCGTTCGCGCAGCTCGGTCACGATCTGCTCGGCCGTGGCGACGCCCACGTCGCCCATAACCAGAACCTCTTCGAGGTCGTCAAAAAAAGTATCGTCGATTTCAACCTTGCCGTACAGCATATTGTCGATCGCCGCCGACATGCTCTCTCTTGTTTTTTTCAGTCCTTTATTGATCTTTTGAAAAAGTCCCATGACTTTTCTCCTTTATCTGATCTTGTCTTAATCGGATTCCTGTACGTTTTTGGTGATATTTTCGATCGTCGAGCGCAGAGAAGAATCCATCTCCATCTGCCGCTTGATTTCCCGCAGTGCGTGCACGACCGTGGAATGGTCGCGTCCGCCGAATACCTGGCCGATGGCCTTGGTGGACATGCCGGTCAGATTGCTGATGATGTACATCGCGATCATGCGCATGCGTGAGGTCTGCGCATCGCGCTTTTTGGAGCGCAGATCGGCAGGATTCGCGTTGAACGTGCGTGCCGTCTCCTCGATGATGCGCTCGACCGTGACTTTTTCGGATCGATCCTCGTTGAGAATATCCTTGATCGCCGCCTGCACTGTCGCCATATTGGGCGAAGCGCCGTGGATCGTAACGACCGCCTTGATCTTCTTGACAGCGCCCTCGAGCTGACGGACGTTGTTCTTGATTTTATCCGCAACGTACTGCACCACGTCGTCGGTCAGCTGCAGATCGAGCGCCTGCGCCTTGCGCTTGACAATCGCCATACGCGTATCCACATCCGGCGGCTGAATATCCGCAATCAGACCCATTTCGAACCGCGTACGCAGCCGATCCTCAAGCGTCGCAATCTCCTTGGGCGGGCGGTCGGACGTAAGTACAATCTGGTTGCCCGCCTGCGTAATCGCGTTGAACGTATAGAAGAATTCTTCCTCTGTGGTGGGCTTGCCGGCAATAAACTGGATATCGTCGACCAACAGCACGTCGACCGTGCGGTACTTTTCATGCAGCGCCGTCATTGCGCTTTGACCGATACCGATGCCGCGCACAATCTCGTTGGTAAACGTCTCGCCCTGCGTGAACAGGATGTTCGCCTTCGGATTGTTCTGGCGGATCTCGTGGGCAATGGCGTTGAGAAGATGCGTCTTGCCCAGACCGGAACGGCCGTAGATGAACAGCGGATTGAACGCGCCGCCGGGATTGGCTGCCACGGCCTGTGCCGCGGCATGCGCGAGCTTGTTGGAGGAACCGACGACGAACGTCTCAAACGTGTTTTCCTCGTGGTAGCTGCTGACCGTTTCCTCGACCGTCGGAGAGTGCGCGTCTCCCTGCGCACTGACCAGAATGACCTCGACCGGAAATCCGATCGCCTTTTCAAAAGCGTCATGCAGCACGCCGCCGAACTTTTTCTCGACGGTCGGCAACTTGAATTCCACCGTCGCCAACGTCGCCGTGCTGCCGTCGAAAGCAGTCAATTCCAGATCCTTCAGCCAGACTTTATATACAATGTCCTTCACCTCATCCTGCAGTATCGCAGAGACGGCTTCCCAGAGTTCCAGTAACGAATTCATGTATCTTTCCCCTTTACACAACCGGTTGCACCGGAATCCGACGGCACAAACATATACCCATAGTAACGTGTTTCATTATAACATAGAAGCGGTTTGTTTTCAACTTCTTTATATTGTGGACAGGTTTGCCAAAACCTCTATTTGTAGATTTCTTAAAGAAATCTTAAAGTGTTCTCCCTTGTTTCTTAAAAAATAATCCGGTATACTGAAGATGTTGAATGCGCTGCGGCGCTTCAGCCTCCGGCACATCGTTTTTCTCCACAATCCACCATCCTTCTCTTTTTCTCTTGGCCGGAGAACTGAACGGCGGCGGGCGGTTACCCCTCCGCCCGCCGTATGTCCGATGCATCCCCCTTCGCGTGCGCGAAGTACGCGAAGTATTTGTACAACCGACAAATCCGGAAAGGAGGAAGCCGCGGCAAGCACAAATGCATACGAAAAGCAGTCCTGTCCGATACCATCGTCCCGGCGTCCGACAGAGCTGCTTTTCCTATACCTTTTATAATATATCACGGCTCACGCATGAAAAAAGCGATGTAAAGTCAGGGGGCTTTACAGGCGAGGAATAATCTGCTATCATAAAATAAAAAAGGTGAAAAACATGATAGCAAAATATTTTAGCGAAGTCGAAGATAGACGAGAGCCATGG
>JAFSYM010000107.1 GCA_017450005.1 Clostridia bacterium | reverse complement strand
ATGGCTCTCGTCTATCTTCGACTTCGCTAAAATATTTTGCTATCATGTTTTTCACCTTTTTTATTTTATGATAGCAGATTATTCCTCGCCTGTAAAGCCCCCTGACTTTACATCGCTTTTTTCATGCGTGAGCCGTGAAACATATAGTATGTTTTATTGACACGTAATACCATCTTTTGATATAATACAGAAAACTAATTCAGAAGACAAAAGGAAGGGAGTCTTTCTTTGCTGCCGTATTTGTATGAAACACATGCGCACACATCCGAGGTCAGTCACTGCGGCCGCATGCCGGCAGCCGAAGTTGTGCGTCATTATATCGATGCCGGATACAACGGCATGATTGTCACTGACCACATCAATTACAGCACATTCCGCAAGCTCAAAAAAGCGGATTGGGATGAAAAAGTCACGTTCTTTATGACCGGCTATAACGCAGCAGTCGAAGCCGCCGCTGCGCTCGACCCGGACTTCCGCGTGTTCTTCGGCGCGGAGCTGCGCATTGACAGCGCAAACAACGACTATCTGCTGTTCGGCGTGACGGAGGCATTCCTGCGCGCGCATCCGACGCTCATGCAGATGGAATTTGAGGAAATGGCCGACTGCGTACACGAGGCGGGGATCCTGCTGGTGCAGGCGCACCCGTTCCGCATGGATATGACGGTCGTCGACTGGACACTGCTCGACGGCGTGGAAACGGAAAACGGCAATCCCAGCCACAATTCCAACAACCCGATCGCCGACGCATGGGCGCAGCGGCACCATCTTTTGAAGACAGCCGGCAACGATTTTCACGGTGACTTCGGCGAAAAGAAGTGCGGTATCCGTACCGCCGAACCGCTGCGGGACATTGAACAACTGCTGACGCTGATGCGCGCCGGCCGGTACGAGCTGGCTTAAAGGAGATTGCAAACATGGATTTCACCATCACGATCAAGCCCTCTTTTGAAGAGTACAAAAAGTTCAACCATGCCGTGCGCATATCACAGCCCGGCAGACGCATGAAGCTCGTTGTCACTGCGTTGATTCTACTCGCTCTTGCCGGTTTTTTCTGGTGGATGCTCGGCTTCAAATTTGCCTGCATCGCCTGTGCCATCTGGACTTTGGCCGCCGCGCTCGGGCTGCTGAAAGCGCAGCGCTCTGTCCGCAAAGCGTGGGACTCCAACGCGCTGCTGCGGGAGAATGCGCAGATTCTCCGCTTCACCGACGACGGACTGGAAGTCACGACCGGCAACGGCTCGGCACGGGTAGACTACGACAAGATCTATCGCCTGATTGAAACAAAGACGCATTTCTACATCATGACGGCGATCAACGCAGGCTCCGGCTTCCCGAAGGAAATGTGCACACCCGAACAGCAGGCCTTTATCCGCGCGCACTGCGGAAGATAATCATAAAACACTGTCAGGACGGATAATTCAGCGGCGTCCGTCCCGCATGCTTCGCCGAAGCCGCACGGCACGGAGAAAACTATGAAACGCAAACTGACTGCTCTATTCCTGTGCGCCGTACTGCTTGTCTGCACAGGCATGACCGCCTTTGCGGCAGAGGACGCAGACACCGGCACCATCAAAATCGTCAACTACAATGTGGACGGTCTGCCCCTGCCCGCGTTCCTGTCCTCGACCGGACGTGATCCGCTCGCCTGCTCGAAGCTGATCCCTGAAAAGCTCAATGCGCTGGACGCCGACATCATCGCCGTGCAGGAGGATTTCAACTTCCACGCGATCCTCAAAAACCGGATCGACGCGAAGTACACGACCTACCACAGCGGCGGCATCCCGTTTGGCGACGGGCTGAACTTCTACTCCAATCTCCCGCTGTACAACGTCACGCGCGTGCCGTGGGAGACGGCCTACGGCATCTTTGACGCCGGCTCCGACGAGCTGACGCCCAAGGGCTTTATCGTCAGCAGCGTGCAGATTGCCGAGGGCGTGTATGTGGACGTGTACGATCTGCACGCCGACGCTTACGGCGCGCCGCCCAACGCGGCTGCACGTGTGGCGCAGTACAAACAGCTTCTGTCCTTCGTTGACAACTTCTCGAAGGATCACGCCGTCATTATCACGGGCGACACGAACACGCGCTTCATGCACACCGAAAGCGAGCTGCGCAAGCAGTTCATCGACGAAGCCGGGTTCAAAGAAGCGTGGGTTGAGCTGTGCAACGACGGCAACTACAACATCACCTATGCCGACATCGAAAAACGGGGCGAGGATTACTGGGGCATCTGGGACTCGGTGGAAAAGGTCTTTTACCGTGACGGCGGCGGCGTTGCGCTTGAGGCGCTCGAACACGAGTTTATCCTGCTGACCGACCCGGACGGCAATCCGCTCTCCGACCACTCGGCCGAGCTTGCCACGCTTTCCTACACAATCGACCGCAGCGCGCTGAACGATACGCGCACCTACAAAAAAGAGGTCTACAATCCGTTCCGCACGTTCTTCAATCATGTGCACTACTTCTTCAAAGCGCTCAAGCTGATCCTCGGCGAGCTGCCGAAGGTGCTCTCGGGCGAAATCGAAATCGTGTTCAAATAATCAACCGATAAATAATTAAAGAAGAGGCTGCTTCTCCGTTCTTCGGATGCGCAGCCTCTTCTTATTTATCTGTGTTGTATCAGTTTGAATCCGTCTGTCAGAACTGTACGTCCGCATAGATCGGGAAATGATCGGAGACGTAGCGGCCGTTCACGCCCTCGGTCACGGTACGGAACGTCAGCGGCGTCACATCGTCGGACGCCATTACATAGTCGAGAATACAGTCCTCGTCCGCGTGGTCCTGCGTGTCGCGGTAGGTAAAGCAAACCGTTTTGTCCGGTGCGCTTTCGCGCAGATCGGTGAGTGTGCCGCACATGATCCGGTACGGCTCGCTGCCGGGCACGGCGTTCATATCCGCCGTAAAGACCACGGGCACATCGGCAAAGCGCTCTGCAATCAGATCGCAGATCATGTTTGCGCCCTCGCGCTTGGCAGTCCTGCTCTTGTAATCGAAGTGCGAATTGACGTGTACAAACCGCTTGCCTGTCTCGCGGTTCTCCAGCAGCGCCCACGTGCAGATGCGGTTGCAGGCTCCGTCCCAGCCGAGCGAGACGCGGTCGGGCGTTTCGGACAACCAGAACGTGTCGGAGTCGGCCAGGCGGTACTTGCCGCTGTTATAGACGATCGGATTGTGCTCGCCGCGTCCTTTGCCGTCGCGCCCCTCGCCCACAACTTCATACCCCGGCAGTCTGCGCAGCCAGAACATCCACTGCGGCGTCGCCTCCTGTACGCCGAGCGAATCAGGCTGCACGCGCAGGATCATCTCCAGCGCGACCAGACGCCGGCGCGACGCGGGCGTACCGGCGACATCCTTACAGCGGATATTGTAGGACATGATGCGTACAGCGTCCTGCGCTTTTTCGTCCACCCCGTAGATCGGGAAATCCGCCGGCAGGTAAGAGTCCCTGTACGCAACGCCGAAAAAGGACGTCAGGGCGGCAAACAGAGACAAAAAGAAGGATATGAAACGACGTGAAATCTTCATAAAAAGCGCTCCCCGGATTGTTTTGTATAGTATAGCATACCGTTTCCGGCGAATGCAACCGGTTTGAAAAATAAAACGATCCCGTTGGCGGTTTGACTTTTTCATCCGGAATTGATATAGTATAAGTATAAAGGCTCTGGCAAAAGGAGGAGTTGACATGCGAGCCGTTATTCTGGACGCATACACGACCAATCCCGGCGATCTGTCCTGGGAGTGGCTTGGAGAATTCGCAGACGAGTACACCGTCTATGACCGCACAGCACCCGATGAAATCGAAGCGCGTACGCGTGACTGCGAAATCGTCATTACAAACAAAACACGCCTTATGGCGCCGCAGCTCGATGCGCTGACGACGACGAAATACATCGGTCTGCTGAGCACCGGCTTCGACGCCGTCGACACGGCGTACGCCAAAAAGCTCGGTATACCGGTGTGCAATATCCCCGCCTATTCCACCGGCGGCGTAGCGCAGCTCACGTTTGCGCTGACCCTGGAGTTCACCAACCGCGTTGCGCTGCACGACGCAGCGGTCAAGGCGGGCGAATGGCAGAAAAACGGGAACTTCTGCTTCTGGAAGAGTGATCTGCGTGAGCTCGGCGGCAAAACGTTCGGTATCGTCGGCTATGGGCGGATCGGTCATGCCGTGGCCAGAATTGCCGACGCATTCGGCATGCATGTGCTGTGCCGCACGGCGCATCCCGAAAAATACCCGGACGCGCCGGTCGAGTTCGTGACGCTCGACGAGCTGCTCTCGCGCAGCGACTTCGTCTCGCTGCACTGCCCCTGCACCGCCGAAACGACCGGCATGGTCAACGAAACATTTCTGCGCAAAATGAAACCGACCGCTTTTCTCATCAACACATCCCGCGGGGCGGTCGTCGATGAAAACGCGCTGCGCCAGGCGCTCGACGACGGCGTAATCGCGGGCTGCGGCGTGGACGTGCTCTCCACCGAACCGCCGAGAGACGACAATCCGATCGCCTGCCACGAGAAAGCCATCGTCACACCGCACGTCGCGTGGGCGGCCTTCGAGACGCGCGAGCGGCTGATGGGCATCTGCCGCGACAACCTGCGCGCCTTCTTTGCCGGAAAGCCGATCAACGTTGTAAACGCATAGCGAAAACTTAGCGCAAACTTTTTTAAAAAACGCACGAAAAAAGGATTGACAAACCCGATCTTCCGTGCTATACTATTGCATGTTCGATGCGTAAGCGCTTCGGATATGCGGATGTGGCGGAATTGGCAGACGCGCTAGATTCAGGTTCTAGTGGTAGCAATACTGTGTGGGTTCAAGTCCCGTCATCCGCACCATTTCGAGTGTTCATAAGGGATTTCACTTTATGAACACTCGATTTTTGTTTGTAT
>JAFSYM010000106.1 GCA_017450005.1 Clostridia bacterium | reverse complement strand
TTCTGGCACTTATTCTGCTGTTTTCCGTCTGCGCAAACGCCTTTGCCTATGTGGACATTGACGTGCGCCGCGGCAAGATGCCCGTGGTTCTGATCACCGGCGACGCAGAGCCGATCCGCGACGCGGATGACAACACGGTCTTCCAGATCGGTGCGCTCGGTGAAACCTTTGACAACGTGGAAGACGGCAACTTGAAGGAATCCATGAAAAACGTACTGCTTCCCTTTTTGACCAAGGGCCTGATCGGCGGCGATTATGACGAATACTATGAAAAACTGGAGCAGGAGATCGGAGAGCTGTTTGAAAAGGTGCGTCTGGATGAAAACGGCGACCCGCAGTACGGCACCGGCGTGTCCTCGGGACGTCGCAATTCCATGCTGCCCGAAAACATCAAGGATGAAAAGGCCGAGGACGGCACCTATGGCTGCTATGACTATCACTTCTGGTATGACTGACGGCTCGATCCGATGCAAATCGCGGACGACCTGCATAAATACATCCTTCGCGTGCGCGAGGTCACCGGCGCCGAAAAGGTCGGCCTGATCTCAAGCTGCCTTGGCACGAACGTGTGCATGGCCTATATCGCGAAATATCCCGACGCGTTTCCCGTGGAGCTGAACGGCTTCGGCGTCAACGCAGCGCTGATCAACGGTTCCACCTTCATGAGCGAAGCCATCAGCGGCAAGTTCCATCTGGACGGCAACGGCCTGCGCCGGCTGTTCACCGACGCGAACGAATGGGGCTGGCTCGACGTGTCCGAACTTGCCATTGCCACCATCGACCTTGCCGAAAAGAGCGGCGCGCTGGACGGTCTGAGCACCGCGCTGCGCAAAACGCTGTATGACAAAATGGTTGAGGGCGTCACCTCGGCGCTTGCCCTTGCAACCTTCTTCACCATGCCTGGCTATTGGGCCTGCATTTCCGCCGACCGCTACGACACCGCGAAGAACTATGTGTTCGGCCCGGAGGGTAGCGAAAAACGCCAGAAATACGCCGGACTGATCGCAAAGCTCGACAACTATCACAACACGGTGTCCAAGCATGTGAGCGAGCTGATGCAGTCCATCCACGACAAGGGCGTAAAGCTTTGCATCACGGCAAAATACGGCTTCCAGCTGGTTGCAATCTGCGAATCCGACGAAGTAATCGGCGACCAGTTCTCGTCATTGACCGACGCGTCCTTCGGCGCGACAACGGCGCCCACGATCTATGACACGCTTCCCGAAGATTACATTGCGCAGCGCGTGGCCGAGGGCATGGGCAGATATATTTCGCCCGACAAAAAGGTGGACGCCTCCACCTGCCAGTTCCCCGATTACACCTGGTTCGTCAAGGGCGCCAGCCATTCCGAGCGCACCGGTGTGGAAGACGACATCATGTTCGGCGTGACCACGGCCGACCGCCAGCTTACGATCGACGATATCAAATATACCCAGTTCATGGTCTATGACAAAGACGCGCACACCATGGAGCCGATGACCGAAGAAAACTGCAACACCGAGCTTTGGACGGCAGACCGCACCCAGGACCACCCGAAAACCGTTTTGCAAAAGCTGCGGGC
>JAFSYM010000105.1 GCA_017450005.1 Clostridia bacterium | reverse complement strand
CGAAAAAGGCCCGTTTACGGGTAGCAAGTAACAATCTTACGCGGCTGGCAGACCGTATCACGCGTTAACGCGTCTGCGAAGAACAGAGGGCTTTGCCCGTCAAAGAAAAACCACCGGCTTGGCCGGTGGATGTTTATTTATGTCCCCTCTATCTTTTTTTGGGTAAATGATGTATAATGGCAGCAATAAGACAAATGTCGGAGATACGGTATGGTTCGTGATATGACGGTGGGCAATCCCACCTCGCTGATTCTGCGATTTTGCCTGCCGCTGATGGCGGGCAACCTCTTTCAGCAGTTTTACAATATGGTCGACAGTATGGTCGTCGGGCGGTTCGTCGGCACGTCCGCTTTGTCGGCAGTCGGCAGTGTCGGCGCGTTGAATTTTCTTGTGATCGGTTCCGTGATCGGTTTATGCACCGGGTTGGCGATCCCGGTGTCACAGTGTTTCGGCGCGGGCGACGAAAAGCGTATGCACAGATTTATTGCCAATCTGATTTACCTTGTCGTTTTGATCGGCGCTGTCGTTACGCTTCTGACTTATTTCGGTTGCCAGACGTTGCTGCACCTGCTGCGCACGCCGGACGATATCATTTCCGATGCGTATACATATATCTCCATCATTTTTTTAGGTATCCCTGCCACGATCCTGTATAATACGGTCGCTTCTCTGATCCGCGCCGTCGGCGACAGCAAAACGCCGCTGTACTTTTTGATCTTTTCGTCCTTTGTCAACATCGGACTTGATTTTCTGTTCGTGCTTGTTTTCAAAATGGGTGTGATGGGCGTAGCAGTGGCGACTGTGATTGCACAGGCTGTTTCCGGTTTGCTGGAACTTCTGTTCCTGCATCGGCATTTCCCGGCGCTGCATCTGCACCGCAGCGATCTGGCGCCGGATCCCGACTGCTGCAAAAAGCTGCTCTACGCAGGTCTGCCGATGTCGCTGCAGTTTTCCATTACGGCGATCGGCTCTGTGATGCTGCAGTCCTGCGTCAATACGCTCGGTTCGCAGATTATAGCCGCCATCACCATTGCCGGAAAAGTGCAGCTTATCCTTGTGCTTCCCGCGGAAACGATCGGATTGACTATGGCCACATACTGCGGTCAGAATCTCGGCGCAAAACGTCTTGATCGCATTACGCAGGGTATGCATCAAAGTCTTCTCATGGCGTTTGTTTATGCAGTCTGCGCGATGGTGCTGAACTATTTTGCCTCGCGGTATATGCTCATGCTGTTTGTCAGCCGGTCGGAAACGTCCGTGCTGCGTTTCGGTGAAATCTTCCTGCACAAAGCCATGTGGTTCTATCCGATACTTGTTATAATATTTGTCCTGCGAAACATACTCCAGGGAATGGGGTTCAGCGTGCAGGCCATGACGGCCGGCGTGTTCGAGCTTGTGGCGCGCGGTGTGATGGGCTATGGTTTCGTGCGCCGGTTCGGGTTTGACGCGGCATGTTTCGCGAATCCTGTCGCCTGGTGTGCGGCGGACGTATTTCTCATTCCGATGACGATTTATGTTTTACACCGGTTCAAAACCGATCCGACCTACCTAAATAAGAGAACGAAGAAAGCCTATGAATAAAGCGATTATCGTACAAAACGGAATACGGATCGAGCGGTCGTTTCAAGCCCCTGCCCCACTGTCTGCGTTGCTGCCGGATTTCCCGCAGCCGTGCGGCGGACGCGGTTTTTGCGGCAACTGTCGTATTCGTGTGCAGGGTAAAGTATCGGCGCCGACCGCAGAGGAACGAACCCGTTTATCCGTAGACCAGTTAAAAGACGGCGTTCGCCTTGCCTGTCAAGTGACGGCTCTCGGCGATGTTTCTGTCTTTATCAAAACAAGTCAATCCTTAACAAAAGCAGATGCCATTGTACCGCAGCTTCGCAAACCGCTTGGCAGTTCTTACGGCTTTGCAATAGATCTCGGTACAACGACGCTTTGGGCCGCATTATACAATCTGCAAAACGGTGAATGTATCGCGTCCGCCTGTGCCGCCAATCCGCAGCGCAGAATGGGTGCGGATGTGCTCTCGCGCATGGATTATGCCATGCAGCACGGCGGAATCGAACTCAGTCGACTTGTCCGACACGCGCTGTATGATCTGTGTGCGCAGCTTCTGATGCAATCGTGCCTTGCGCCAAACGATGTGGACGCAGCCGTTTTGGTCGGCAATACGGCCATGCTGTATCTTCTTCTCGAACGCAATCCCCGTTCTATTGCCATGTCGCCGTTTCAATGTGATACGCTGTTCGGCGGATTCTATCCGGCGGATTTTCTACCTGTTTGCCGCGGAACAAAAATATATATCCCGCCGTGTATTTCGGCGTTTCTCGGCACCGACGCCGTTGCTGCGGCAATCGTATGCGGAATGGACACGAGCTGCAGCCGGATGCTCGCGGATCTCGGCACAAACGGTGAAATCCTGCTGCGCTGTGATGATGTACTCTGCGGCTGTTCCTGCGCAGCCGGACCTGCATTTGAGGGCGTCGGCCTGTCCTGCGGGATGGCTGCGGCAGAAGGTGCAGTCTGCTCCGTCATGCTCTCCGGCGGTCAGATGCTGTATGATACAATAGGCAAAAAGCCGCCGACCGGAATCAGCGGCAGCGGTTATATCGACTTTATTGCATGTCTTCGCAAGAGCGGAAAACTGAAAAAAGACGGAACGCTGGAATCCGACCGCATCTATCTCGCGGACACACCACTGTATATCACGCAGCAGGATATTCGCACGTTCCAGCTCGCGAAGTCGGCTGTGCGCACCGGGATGGAATATCTGCTCGATGCTGTACCGGATAAGCAAGCGGTTGAATTGACCATTGCCGGCAGCTTCGGAACCGCGCTGCGCATGCAATCCGCTGTACAAATCGGTCTCATACCGACACAGATTGCATCACATGCGCATACGGCCGGCAATGCGGCAGGAACCGGCGCCGCCATGATACTGCTGGATGAGTCATGTATACCGCGCGCGCACAGCATTGCCGCGCAAACCAAAACAGTTCAGCTGACACAAGAGGCGGACTTTAACGACCGTCTTTGTCATTATCTCGAACTGGCTTAAAGGAGAATGATGAATATGATTAAAATTCTTGACGCCGTCTGCGCACTGCTTCCGCAGCCTGTGCTTGCCGACTATCCATGCAATAACGGCGCTTGGATGCGTGTGATTCCGGATGCAGATGCGCAGTTGATGCAGATTGCCTTGGGTGCGTCGAAGGAAAAGGGCTTCTCGCTGTTCGCCGAAAACCAGCTTGTAAACAACCGATATGTTACGCTTTTGTGCGACGACGCGCTGCTGCATATCTATTATTGTCCGCATGAACGCACGCTTCGCGTGATTGCCGACCCGAATACGACGCTGTATGACGCTGTCCCGGTCGCGTATTCGCGCCGTTGTCCGAGTGCACTATGGCAGTTTGAGACAGACCACACCTTCATTGACTGCGGCATGTGCTTTATCCTGCAGCTTGCGGATTACAGCTTTTTTGTGATCGACAGCGGACATTATCTGCAGGTGAACGATCATCTGCGGCTGTACCGTTTTTTGCGCGAGCGCAGCCCTGTGGGAGAAAATGTGGTCATAGCCGGATGGTTTTTCAGCCACGGACACGACGACCATGTTTGCCAATTCATCAAGTTCCTGCAGGACGGTTTTCGCGACGTCACGATTGAAAAACTTTACTACAATATGTGTGAACCGGACGGACGCGACAGTCATTTCTGGAAGGAAAGCAACAAAAAGATCATGCGCGATTTTGAGAGTGCCGCAGAAGACAGCGGTATTCCGATCGTGAAACTGCATTCCGGACAACGTTTTTACGTGCGCAATATGTGCGCGGACGTGCTTTGCACGCACGAGGACGTCTATCCGGAATCGCTGGAAAACTATAACGATTCTTCCACCGTGCTGATGCTTGAAGTCGACGGATGCAAAATCAGCATACCGGGCGACGCAGGCAAAAATGAGAGCGATATACTGACGGGCCGATTTACGGCCGAAACGCTCCGATGCGATATTATGCAGCAGGCGCACCACGGACATATGGGGACGTCCGCAGAGTATTACAGGCTGTCGGACGCGAGTGTCGTTCTCTTCCCGACCACGCAAATCAAATTCGAGGAAGAGCTGCCGCATTACGAGGCAAATCGTGTTGCAATAGAACTTGCGGATGAATACCATGTGTCTTCCAACGGTACGGTAGAGATTCCCTTGCCGTATGTTCCGGGCACATTGAAACTGCTGCCGGATGAAACCTTTGAGAACTTTGACAGGATTCAGGCGCTGTGGGGATATACCTATACGGCTGCATATAAGCAGGCGCTGTTCGACGAGTTTTTGCGCCGCAGCAACCTGCCGCCCATGTCTGAAATAGATCCGTAAAAAGCAACGGACTGCCGCATATCGAAATGCAGCAGTCCTGTTTAATTCTATAGTTTTATTCGGATTCCAGGTAGTCGACGACCTTGATTTCACGGTCGTTGCGCACATACACACGCGGAACGCGCCTTGTGAAGCTGCACAAAAGCTCATAGCTGAAACTGTGCGCGGCTTCTGCGACTTCCTCGACCGAGAGCGAAGCGCAGCCGTCCGATCCGATCAACGTCACAATATCGCCGTCACGCACACCTTCAATATCGGTCACGTCGACCATCAGCAAATCCATGCACACTCTGCCGATGATCGGCGCGAATTTGCCGCGGATGATAACTTTGCCTTTATTGGATAAACACCACGGATATCCGTCCGCGTAGCCGACGGGAATGGTCGCGACAACAGTCGGACGCGATGTCACATAGGTACCGCCGTAGCCGACGAATCGACCGCTTTCGAGCGTCTTGACATGAAACACCTGTGATTTCCACTGCATAGCGGGACGCAGATCCATACTGCGGTCAACCTCTGCGCTCGGGAAAACGCCGTAGGTGATGATGCCGGAACGAACCATGTCGAACCTTTTATCCAGCGTGAGAATCCCGGCAGAGTTGCTCATGTGGCGGATCGGTATTTCGACGCCGCGCGCAGACAGCATTTCGTTAAACCGAAAAAACGATTCCTGCTGTGCCCTGGCGCGGGAGAGATCGGCCTCGTCCGACGCAAAGTAATGGCTGAAAATCCCTTCGGCGTGCAAAGACGGCAGCTTCGTAATTTGCTCGACAATGTCGGCACATTCTTCGGTGACCTGAAAGCCTATGCGGCTCATACCGGTATCGACGGCAAAATGAAAACTTGCTGTCTTTCCCTGCCGCTGCGCCTCTTCAGAGAGCGCATGCGCCTGCTCAAGCGTAAAAATGGTAGGTCGGATATCAAACTCGACAGCATGCGTAAAATCATAGCTGTCCGTAAAACCCAGCACAAGAATCGGGATGCGGATGCCGGCTTTGCGCAGCTCCACCCCTTCCGACACACTGGCGACACCGAAAAAATCACATTGTTTCTGCAGCGCTTTGGCGACTTCCACAGCGCCGTGACCGTATGCGTCCGCCTTGATGACCGTCAGAAGCTTTACGTCCTGACCGATTTTATTGCGTACACACGCCACATTGTGACAGATCGCGCCGAGATCAATCTGTACCCAGGTTCTGCCGTAATTCATACTCTGCCTACTTTCAAACTGAACTGATGGAACTGATACTATTATATGCTATTTTGACGATTGCGTCAATGATTTCAGATAAAAGAACGAATGAAATTTTTAAAAAAACCTATTGACAAATCCGTAAAATGTGTTATAATAATAGAGCACTTGAGAGAAGTGCAGATATCGCGGAGTGGAGCAGTTGGTAGCTCGGCGGGCTCATAACCCGCAGGTCGTAGGTTCAAGTCCTTCCTCCGCAACCATGAATGGATGTATCGATTTGATGCATCCATTCCTTTTTTCCTGATAATTTGTATCGTACATGGTATGATATGTTTAAAAGAGGGATTTCGGATGGAACGACCGCTCGGAAAAACGGGGATTGCATTGTCCCCGATCGGTTTCGGATGCGCGAGTATCTGGGGCAACAACCTTATTTCGGACGACGACGCAATCGCCTTGTTTGAAAAAGCATACGAACTGGGTATCACCTATTTTGATACCGGCCACAGCTACGGCGTTGCGGAAGAGCGTATCGGCAAGGCTCTGCAAAGGGGCAATGTTCCGCGCGAACGCATTGTACTGTCCACGAAATTCGGAACAAGAATCGTCAACGGCAAAACTGTGCACGACGTCTCCCCTGCCTGGATTCGCGAAAGTGTCGAAACGAGTCTGCGGCGTATGCAGACCGACTATATCGACATGCTGTCCATTCACGGTGCTCGTCAAGGTGATTTCACGCCGGAGGTCTTTGATGTGCTGCATGCGCTCAAGCGTGAAGGAATTGTTCGTGCGATCGGCGCATCCACAAGCAATGATGCGCGCCTGATCGCGGAGATTGATCGGAACGGCTGGTTCGATTATGTTTTTGTGCGGTACAACATTCTCAACCAATCACTCGAACCGCTGCTGGCTTCGCTTCGGCAGAAAGAGATCGGCATAATTGCCGGCGCACCCCTCGCCGAGGGATTGTACTCCAATCGGATCTTTCGCGTGCGGTCGAAGCGGGATCTTTGGTATCTTGCGCGTGCCGCGGCACATTTCAGCCGGCAAATCTTACAGGGGCAAAAATTTCGGTTTATCAATCATGTTGACGGCATGACAGGTGCGCAGATCGCGTTGCGGTATGTGCTCGACAATCCGGCTGTGACAAGCGCGGTGATCGGCACGACGTCAGAAGAGCACCTTGCTTCCGATCTGCAGGCGCTGCATCTGTCTATTCCTCCCGAAACCGCTGAAAGAATCAGACAAACAAAAGTATAAACATAATCGAGTAGGGCGGAATTGCTCCGCCCTCTCACACCACCGTACGTGCCGTTCGGCATACGGCGGTTCAATTCAATTTCAAAGCATGTTGTTTCAGATAGTAATCCATTGGACTGACTAAGCCTCGCTTGGTCAGTTTTTCTTTCGAGATTGCTTTCTTGATTTGTGGCAGATGCGCTACTTTCATATATCCCTTGATGTAGGACATTTCATGGGCAATCCACCCTTTAACGCCGAGTTTCCTTAAGCCCCATTCCCGTTTTGACGGCACTTTCCATTGCTTCCAGATAATCACGATCATCTGTACTCTCAAGTGCTCATCAATACTCCGCATCACATTTTTCATGTCTCCAAGAGCAAAATAGTTTATCCATCCTCTTGTGACCGAGTTGATTCTGTTCATACGGCTGGTCAGGTCAATGCTCCAACTGCGTTTACACAGTTGTTTCAGCTTCCTCTTGAATTTGCTTACTGAATCCTTGTGCGGTTTTGCTTTCCATCCCTCTTTGGATTTCCAAAATCCAAAGCCGAGATACTTCAGTTTTGTCGGTCTTGTCGTGTGCGTCTTTTCCGCGTTTACCTTCAATCCGAGCTTACGTTCTATCCAGTCCGTCACGGAATACATCACTCTTGTTGCCGCCGCCCTGCTTCTCACAAGTATCACGCAGTCATCCGCATAGCGTGTGAATCTCAATCCCCTTGCTTCCAGCTCTTGGTCAAGCTCGTGCAGCATGATGTTGCTGAGCAATGGAGATAGGTTTCCTCCCTGCGGCGTTCCGATTTTTGTCGCTTCATACTGACCTTTTACCATAACACCCGCCTTGAGATACTTCCTTATCAGGCTTTCCGTATCTCCGTCGTGTATCACTCTGCCGACATAGCTCATCAGCTTGTCCTGCGGTACGTTATCGAAAAACTTCTCCAGATCAATATCCACTATCCATTCGCTTCCGTCGTTGAGGTATTCCAGTATCTGCACAATTGCCTGTTCCGCTCTCCTTCCGGGGCGGAATCCGTAGCTGTACTCACTGAACATCGGCTCAAAGATCGGACTGAGGATTTGTGTGATCGCTTGTTCGATCGTTCTGTCGATAACCGTTGGAATGCCAAGCTTCCGCACTCCTCCGTTCGGCTTCGGTATTTCTACCCGCTTTACCGGCTGCGGCCTGTACGTTCTCGCTTGGATTTGTCTTTTGATACTCTCCCAGTTTTGAATCAGATATTCATCCAGTTCTTCTACTGTTACGCCGTCTACTCCGCCTGCGCCTTTGTTTGCATATACGCGCTTTTTCGCAAGCTGTATGTTTTCATCGCTGAGTATCTTGTCAAGCAACTCTGACATGCTTCCGTCTCTCTCCTTTCCGCTTCCGTTTCCATCGTCTTACGTTGTGGGGCTTACCCTCATATACGTTTCGGGATTACTCCTTTGTCGGACTTGAATCCGGAACATACATTTTGTTTGACGTCTTGAATTGTTCAGTCCTTCCCGATTTCTCGGTACTATGACCTCTGCTGACTTCTCACAGTTCGTTGTTACTATGTCGGCTATGGAAGCTCTCTTCCCACCACACCTGTGAGACCTCACGGGATAAGTCAATGCTCTTTCCTCGTCTACCTGTCGGGTTTACACAGCTGGGTTACGGTTGCCTTTTGGACTTCACTGCCTTTGGTCAGCTTATCCGCCATCTGCGCCTTTGTACCCGCTTCCTGTTCGTCAGGCTACGATTTCGCTATCCCTTCTTCTCGCCTGTCCCTCGCGGTTCATACCTTGGGAGTCGCTCTTGAGTTCGTCGGCAACTACGCCTCGGTGGACTTTCACCACAGAGCTTTGACTTGCCCGTCATACCAAAACAGGGCTGTCTTTCGACAGCCCTTTTCTTGTATACCAAAACCACGCGTTTGACGCGTGGTTCGGTAAGAATTAAATAGTTGAACAAAAAAGAATCCCTTTATAGAATAGAAGTGCGGTCTGCCAACTGCACAAACTACAAAATAAAGGGAGGCATTCAATATGGGAT
>JAFSYM010000104.1 GCA_017450005.1 Clostridia bacterium | reverse complement strand
CTTCCCGCCCCGCCCGGGCGCTCGGGTCGCTCCGCAGCGTTGCCCTATCCTCCCGACGGGTCTTCTTCAGCATATCATATTTTTTCAATTTGTCTATACACTCAAATCAAAATTGTACTTGACTTGGGGTACACTTCACAGAGGTGATGGTTTATGGCGGTTACGAACTTTAAAGATTTGATTGTTTGGCAAAAGGCAATGGAACTTGCGAAGCAAGTATATATGCTTACCAAATACTTGCCGCAGCAGGAAATATATGCATTATCCGATCAAATGCGCAGAGCAGCCGTTTCGATCCCCTCCAACATTGCCGAGGGGCAGGCGCGGCAATCTAAAAAAGAGTTTTTGCAGTTCTTGAGTATTGCCCGCGGTTCTCGCGCTGAACTTGAAACACAACTTCTTTTGGCGAAGGAAATCGGACTTTTTCAAAGCGTTGCACAGGAAGAGATCGATAAGACATTTGCCCTTTCGGACGAGGTTGGTAAAATGCTTTTTGTTCTTTCAAAAAAACTGACCACTGACCACTAATCACTAATCACTAATCACTAATCACTAATCACTAATCACTGCTTCCCCGGAGGAAAAACCATGACCGCAGAACTGATCTTTGTCGGCACAGAGCTGCTGCTCGGCGACATTCTCAACACCAACGCGCAGTATCTGTCGCGCCGGCTGTCCGCGCTGGGCATCCCGGTGCTGCATCAGTGCGTCATCGGCGACAACGCCGACCGGCTGGCCGAAGCGCTGCGGTTGGCGCTGACACGCAGCGACCTTGTGCTCACCACCGGCGGACTCGGTCCCACCAAGGACGATCTGACCAAGGAGACGGCGGCTGCGGTTTGCAAAAAGCGCCTTGTGCGCCACAAAGAAAGCCTGGACGCCATGCGCGCGTATTTTTCCGACAAGGGCGCCGAGATGCCGAAAAGCAACGAAAAGCAGGCCGATCTGCCCGAGGGTGCGCTTGTGTTTCCGAACTCCAACGGCACCGCGCCCGGCTGCGCGATGGAAACAGACGGCCGCTTTGTTCTGCTGCTGCCCGGTCCGCCGCGCGAGATGAAAGCGATGTTCGAGCGTTCGGCCGTGCCGTTTTTGCGCCGCTTTTCCGAAGGCGTGATCGTGTCGCACAGTGTGCGCACCTTCGGCATCGGAGAAAGCGCCATGGCCGAGCGCGTGAGCGAGCTGCTCGATTACAAAAACCCCACCGTGGCGCCCTACGCCAAAAACGGCGAAGCGCTGCTGCGTATCACTGCAAAGGCAGAAACCGAAAAAAAGGCCGAAGCGCTGATTGCGCCGGTGCTGCAAACGGTCCAAGACCGCCTTTGCGATGTGATCTACGGCGTGGACGTGTCTTCGCTGGAAGAAGCCGTCGTCGCGCTGCTCAAAGAAAAAAAGCTGACCGTTGCCACGGCGGAATCCGCCACGGCCGGGCTGATCGCCAAGCGGCTGACCGATATTCCCGGCGCGTCGGAGGTGTTCCATTGCGGCATCGTCTCCTATGCGGATAAAATCAAGGCGCGGCTGCTGGGCGTGGAACGCGAAACACTGCAAAAACAGACGGCGGTCTGTGCCGATGTGGCAGCGCAGATGGCAATCGGCGCGCTGCGGCAGTCCGGCGCCTACATCGCCGTTTCCGTCACTGGGCTTGCCGGTCCCGGCAAAGACGAACACGGCCGCGACGCGGGTCTTGCCTTTCTTGCGCTGACCGACGGCGCGTGTGTCTGGAAGCGCGAAGTGCATACCGGCCACACCGAGGACGATTGCCGCGATTATAACCGCACGGTGTTCGCGTCGAACGCCCTGCACATGATCTATCAATACGCCGCCGCATTTCCGAACAAACCGGCAGGCGGCAAACCGTTATCCGTTTGAATTGTGCCCCGAGGAGCGAATCGAATGAAAATCATCTATGAGGACGGCGCGGACCGTTCGCAACCTGAACATCGTTCCGGCGCACAGGTTCCGCCGCCGAACACCGCGCCGGAAGAGCTGCCGAATCTGACGCCGGAGCAGATTTCCGCGCTGCTGCAGATTCTTGCAAACCAGCAAACGGCACAGCCGGCGCCGAAAAAAAGCGAACAGACGCCGCCGCAGGACGCGCCGAAAGACCCGGCGCAGGATCCCGGCACGCGTATTCTTTATCAGAGCGAGGATTTTGAACCGCTGGAAGCGAAAAAAAGCGGCCGACCGCGCCGCATTGCACCCGACCCCGGCACGCGGATCGCGTTTCAGGCGAAGGATCCCGACGAATTGCGCGAAGAACGCGAACGCCGCCGCGCCGCACAGCAGGGCAATTTTTCCGTGAACGAATTCAGCCTTGTGGACGACTTGCCGCAGGACGACCCGATGCCGGGCGATCTGGCCGTGCGCGAAGTGGACGAGGCGACCGAAGCGTTCCATACGCGCTACGCAAAGCGTGTGCAGCAGCGTGCGAATGTGCCGCAGGAACCGCCGGTGGCGCAGGAACCGGATGTTTTGCCGGACGAACCGTCGGAAAAAACGCCGACGCAATTTGAACCGGAACTGTCCGCGCAGGCGCAGACGATACCCGAGGCGCCGCAAGCACAACCGGAAAAACCGCGTGCAGCACAGGCTGCGCCGCCGCGTGCGCCGATTCCGGCCGTTGCCGTTGGGGAAAGCGCCGACGAAAACGCGCTTGAAAGAGCCGCAAAGGCGCAGGAGGACCGGCTGCAGGAAGCCGCCCGACTGCAGGAGGAAAAAGCACGCGAAGAACAGGAACGCGAAGCGCGGGAAGCGCAGGAGCGGGAACGCGAAGCGAAAGAACGCGCGCAAAAAGAGGCCGAAGCAGCCGAAGCAGAGCGGCTGCGGCTGGAAGAAGCACAAAAAGCCGAAAAGGCCGCAAGGGCGCAGGCAAAGCTGGACGCGAAAGCGCAAAAAGCGCAGGCAAAGCTGGATGCGCAGACGCAAAAAGCGCAGGCAAAGACCGAAAAAGCAGAACAGAAGGCGCAGGCAAAAGCCGAAAAAGCACAGGCGAAGCTGGACAGGCAAAGCGCAAAAGCGCAGGCCGAACGCAAACCCTGGAGCCCGACGCGCAAAATCGTGCTGACGGTCAGCATCCTCGCCATTCTCGCCTCGCTCGGTGTGCTTGCGCGGGAATATAAGCTGCACAAAGACAATCTGAAGCTGGAAAATCAGCTCTCCGATCTTGTGCTGGAAACGCAGGTCGCCGCGCCGATGGTCGGCGGCAACACGATCAATCTGACCGACGAGCAGCAATGGGCGCAGCTGCGCGGCGAATTTCCGGGCATTGTGTTCCCAGAGGGGCTGCAGCTCAAATATGCGCGCCTTTACGCGACGAACTCCGACTTTGCGGGCTATCTGGAGATCCCCGGACTGAACACCAGCCTGCCCGTTGTGCAGACAACGAACGACGCGGATTATCTCAACAAGAACTTTTTGGGCAAGAGCACAAAATACGGCTGCCCGTTCGTCAGCTGCATCAACAACATCGCCACGCTCGATTTCAACACGGTCATCTACGGCCACCATATGAACGACCACACGATCTTCGGCGCACTCGACGCTTATCAGAACATCGACGGCTTCCGCAAGGCGCCGGTCATCACGTTCAACACAATGTATGCCGATTACAACTGGAAGGTCGTTGCGGTGTTTCTCACAAACGCCGTGCCTGCCGACGACAACGGCTATGTGTTCAACTACTATTTCAACCAGCTTTCCAGCGACGAGAAAAAGACCGAATACTTTGCCGCGCTGAAGGAGCGTTCGCTCTATGACACCGGCGTGGATCTGCTGCCGACCGATCAGCTTCTGACCCTTTCCACCTGCTCGCATGTGTTTGACGACGCGCGTCTGGTGGTCGTTGCGCGCATGGTGCGCCCGGGCGAGAGCAGCGAGGTCGATACATCGCTTGCGACGCTGAACAACGCGCCGCATTACCCGCAGGTTTACTACAGCAAGAAAAAGCAGACGAACCCTTACGCGCAGACCCCGCGCTGGGAAGTCGGCTGACGGAGGTTGCCCATGCTGAAACTGTTTACTTTAGAAAATCTGTCCGCCGCTTCGGCAGACGCGGTCTATAAGATCTGTCTGACGATGGAAGAATACGGGCTGACGCAGGACAACGTCGGCGCGTTTGAAAGCTATGAGGCCATGTTCAACGCGGCGCTCTATGCGCTGGAGGACGGAGACGATCTGCTGCTTGCCGCCGAAAACGAAGATTTTAACGCGGTCAAGCACGTCATCTTTGCAAAGCTTGCGCTCGACGCCATCGCATCGCCGCAGATCGCCACGCAGATCACGGCGCACTACGATCTGATGGAAGCCGATTTTGATGTGGACGCGCATTGCGCCGTGCCGCTGGAATGCGATGTGCATTTGAGCGAAGACGGACTGTTCAGCGGCTTTACCGTGCGTGCGTCCGGCGGAACACTGACCGTTTTGCCGCTGGATTTCGACCGTATGGACGCCGAGCTTGCCTCGGTGATCCGGCTGATGTTTGCGCCCGAAGAGGAAGCGCCGGCTGCGGTGATCGTGCCCGAACTGAACGAAACCGCGCTGCCCCCGCTGCACGAGGAGATGCCCACACAACCCGAATTTGTGGAGCCTGTGACGCAGATGCTGGAAGCGCTCTCCGGCGCGCAGGAAAAAATCTGTCTGGTCCACGGCCCCGTGACGGACTGGATCTATGAGCTGCGCGATACGCTGCTGGAGATCGAGGACACGGTGGACTTCGCCTATCCGCAGGAGGAGACCGAGGCCGATTTGCAGGAGAGTGCGTCCGCACGTCTGCTGCGGCAGGCAAAACAGGCGCGCCAGGTGTCTGACGCGGCGTTCGGCGCGGCTATTTCCGAAATGTATTCCAACGAAAACGACGGCAACACGGTCTATTACGCCTATGTTGCCATCGCCGACCGCGAAACCGCAAAGGCCAAGCGGATCAACACCACGAACCCCGACGATCTTGCGCTGCTGCTGCCGCACTGCGTGACGGTCTTGTGCGAAACGGTCTGCAAAAAGCTTGCCGAAGCCGCACCGGCCGAGGAAGCGCCTGCGACCGAGGAGAAAAAGGGCAAGAAGGTCAGCAAGGGCGTCATCATCTTTGCCGTGATCGTGCTCATTGCCGCCATCGCAACGCCGATTGCGCTGCTCAAGCACTTTGTGTTCACCGAGCCGACCTCCGCGAGCGATCTGTCGCTTTCCTCAACGGCGGCGCCGGGCGCGCTGACGACCGTCAACATTGGCGGCGACGCCACGACCACGACCCAGCCCTCATCCGCCAGCCTTCCGGCCGGCAACAATCTGACCCCGGCGGAACCGGGCGCCAGCGATGTTTCCGCCGCAACAACAACGACAAGCGCGCCCTCCACAAGCGGCACGTTCACGTTTTATGTGTTCGGCTACGGCCACGGCGTCGGACTCAGCCAGCACGGCGCGGATTATCTTGCCAAGCAGGGCTGGACCTATGCGCAGATTCTCGCAAACTACTACTACGGCACCACGCTGGTCACCGGCGACACCTATCCGGCAACGATCAACTATGCCGGCACGGATTACAACACCCGCGAATATCTCGCCTCCGCGCTGGAAACGGAGATGGGCGGTTCGTTTTCCAAAGAGGCGCTCAAGGCGCAGGCCGTTGCGCTGTATACCTTTGCAAAATACAACAACTACCGTCTGAACGCCGACGCGAACGCCTATGGCAAAACGGCTTCCGCGACCTGCACCGAGGTTGTGGACGAGGTTGTGAGTCAGGGTCTCTACCTTGCCTATAACGGCAGCACCGCTCTGACGCCGTTCCATTCCATCAGCGCCGGCAAGACCACCTCGTATTACAACGTCTGGGGCGGCAGCCAGCTGCCGTATCTGAACGGCGGACGTCCGAGCTACGGCGATTACGAGGTCAGCGATTTCAAATCGACCTTCACGATCTCCTCCGAGGAGTTCAAGACCATTGCGCAGAGTAAGCTCGGTGTGACGCTGACCGGCGACCCGGCAAGCTGGATTCGCATCGTCTCGCACGACCAGGCGGTCAGCGAGGACATCGGCTACGTCTCCACGCTGAACATCGGCGGCAAGGAGGTCACGGGCAACGAGTTCCGCGGCAAGGTCATGGAGGGCAAGATTCGCTCGCACTGCTTCATGCTGGTGTATACGCCGACAGCATGATGCGCTTTGCATATCATGCGTTATTCGGAATGATGAATTTGAAAAAGTATATTATTGAAAAGGAGACATAAATCATGCCATTAGTCACCACCACCAAAATGTTCGAAGACGCCTACAAGGGCGGCTATGCCATCGGCGCGTTCAACGTCAACAACATGGAGATCATCCAGGGCATCACCGAAGCGGCAAAAAAGCTGAATGCGCCGCTGATCCTGCAGGTTTCCAAGGGCGCGCGTGCCTACGCGAACCACACCTATCTTGTCAAGCTGGTCGAAGCTGCCGAGAAGGAGACCGGTCTTCCCATCGCGCTGCACCTTGACCACGGTCCGGATTTCGAGACCTGCAAGAGCTGCATCGACGGCGGTTTCACCTCCGTGATGATCGACGGTTCCTCCCTGCCGTATGAAGAGAACGTCGCGCTGACCAAAAAGGTCGTTGAGTACGCACACGCCCACGGCGTGGTCGTGGAAGGCGAGCTCGGCACCCTCGCGGGCGTTGAGGACGACGTCGCTGTGGAAGAGGGCAACGCCAGCTACACCGATCCCGCGCAGGTCTATGATTTCGTGACGCGCACCGGCGTGGATTCCCTCGCCATCGCCATCGGCACCTCCCACGGCGCCTATAAATTCAAGCCCGGCCAGAAGCCGCAGCTTCGTTTTGACATCCTCGAGCAGGTCTCCGAAAAGCTGCCCGGTTTCCCGATCGTGCTGCACGGCGCAAGCTCTGTGCCGCAGGAATTCGTCAAAGAGATCAACAGCTACGGCGGCAAGATGCCCGACGCCATCGGCATCCCCGAAGAGATGCTTGCCAAGGCTGCGACCATGGCGGTCTGCAAGATCAACATCGACTCCGACCTGCGTCTGGCGATGACCGCCGCGATCCGCAAGCACTTTGCGGAGCATCCGGATCATTTTGATCCGCGTCAGTATCTGAAGCCGGCCCGTGAAGCGATTCAGGGCATGGTGGAGCACAAGATCAACGACGTGCTCGGCTGCGCCGGCAAGGCATAAGCGAATGTGAAAATTTTGGCTGCGGGAAACCGCGGCCTTTTTTTGTTGAAAGGGGAGGAGGAAGATTCGG
Source organism: Clostridia bacterium (assembly GCA_017450005.1). Lineage (GTDB taxonomy): Bacteria > Bacillota > Clostridia > Oscillospirales > Acutalibacteraceae > UBA1425. The sequence continues at coordinate 83,899 of JAFSYM010000104.1, read as the reverse complement.
CAACAAATGTCAACCTTTGCAATCCCGCTTGTCGGCAAAATGCACAACTGCCTCTGTCGGTTTTTCATCGAAAAGCCAAATTTCTTTTTCCACGGCGGATTTTTTGATGTCGGTTCTTGATTTATTGACGATTCGGTGTTATACTCGTTATGACTAAGATTGACTTTGTTTTTCCAAGGAGGCAATTACTATGAAAAAAGTCATGAAGCGCGACATCTCCGTGCTGCTTGCGGTTCTGATGCTGCTGAGCAGTTGGGTGTTTGTTGCCCCGCAACAGGCAAAAGCCGTTGTGGACCAGGAAACGTATAACATCAGTGTTATGGTCAATATCGAAAACGAAAACGACCGTGACGACAACTTTTACACCATTCAATACATTCGTCCGAACGGCTCCGTCGGCACCGTCAAGAAGGAACGTGCGGCGGAAAAGGGCGCAGGTGTGGACGGCAATGCGGATTACCGTGAAGATACGTTTACGCTGGACGGAATTCCCACCAGATTAAACTATACTTGTAATGGTTATGAGGTAAGTAAATGGTTTATTGAAGGTGTGACTCTGACCAGTGGTGACGGCGCAACCCTTTTTGAAGGCCGTTTAGGCTGCCGTACTGTCATTTATTCAAAAAAGACACAGGGGTATATCGATTTTACGACCCAGTCGATTTATTTGGAAGATCATGGTTATGATCGTGAATATACATGGACGGATGAGAATAAGGCAAAGTGCACAAGAACCGGCAGACCGCAGGTCTCGCAGGTAACGATCGAGGACATCCCGAACGAAGTGCAGATCCCAAATGAAGCCGGTGAATACGGCGAGACCTCCTGCCGTTTCTATGTCAAGGATCAGTTCGGCGTGCGTCTGGGCAGCAAATACTATACCGCCAACATTACCCCGAATGACAGCGCTCAGAGCGGCTATATCAGTGCGGTGTCCGATGATGCCTATGAGACCAGCACGATGGAAGGCTATGCTATCCGTGTCTACGAAAATGCACACCGTCTGCAAACCATTAACAACAACGGCACTTGGGGCGGCGGCGGTGCGGAGAGCTTTGACGAGCCGCTGACGCTGACGGTCACCGATAAAAAGGACGCAAGTATCAGAAACACCTCTTCACTGATCCTTCCGTTGATTCAGCCGACCTATGAAGTCTTCTTCGCTGAGTGCGATGGAGGCGACGGCGAGATCAATCCGTTATCGCTGGTAGGTTTGACTTATTCTCTGCCGATCGGCGATCTGCCCTCCGCAGACCGGATCGGTCACACCTTCCTTGGCTTTTATAACGGAAACGGCGGCGTGACAAAAGATGCGAACAGCATCCCGTCCTCCTTCGGCACACGCATCACCGAAAACACGATCGTGACCGGTAAAAATGAAAACAGCCCTTACCGCGCAGGCTGGGCGGCGGCACCGTGCACCGTTACGGTGCTCAACAACCGCGGTCAGACGATCGCGACCTACACCGGCCAGTACGGTTATACGCTGGCACAGTCCATCAATACCGGCTATAACTATGACCAGTTGATGCAAGAAGCGGCCTATGTCAAGGCGCCGGGCGAGAGCGGCGAATATAACAATTTGCAGCCGAGCGCCTTCATCATCGAGTCCGCCTATGAATATACCGGCTCTGTGGATCAGAGCCCTTCGGAGGATCAGGTCGGTCAGGATTTCCGCAATGTTACGCTGCAGGGCGACATCGTCGTCAGAACGCGCTACACGCAGGCGGGCGCATCTCAGTATAAGGTCAACTTCTATGACAATTCTGCCACCGCGCTCGAGCAGGGCACGGCTTCGCGCACCGATTATACTTACGGCACCTATGCAACGCTGCCGTCCGGCGCACACACCGCCTATACGGAAGACAACACCTATACCTACCAGTTCGTCGGCTGGGCAGCACAGCGCCATGAGGGCGACGACCACTATTTTGTTGACGTCAGGGAGGACGGCACGCTGAGCGGTGCGATTCCGCTGGTGGATGTTGCGCAGACTCCGATTACCGCAGACGTGAACTACGTTGCGGTCTATTCCCGCACCTTCAAACAGTACAGCGCGACCTTCCATTACACGAAGGACGGCGACGAAAAGATCACCTATACGCAGGAGAATGCCTATCACTTCAACGGTCATGTCAACGAACCCGAGAGCGTGACGCGTGAGACCGAAAGCGGCAGCATCACTGAGAACCCGAAAGCCAACTTCATTGCGCGCGGCTATACCTGGGTTTTTGACGGCTGGTATACCGCAGAAAACGGCGGCACGAAGGTCTTCTTCAACGATATGAGCGACCCGAACGCACTGATGGACAACACAAGCGGCAAGGAGTACTGGGCGCACTATACGCAGGGCGCCCCCACAAAGAACCTGATCCGCTTCTTTACAAAAAAAGACGGTGTGCTGCTTGCGTCCGCGTCTTTGGATTACAGCGAGACCGACAACACCTCCGTTCCGGCGTTGGAACAGGATGCGAGAACCAAACTGGCTGCAAGAAACCTGCTGAACTATGATACGGAGACCACGCGGTATACTTTTGATAAGTGGGTCAACGTGCAGAACGGCGAGGAGCTGCCCTACAGCGAAAATCCGCTGACGCCCGCAGACTATTATCCGACCTATACCGAGGAGCCGCTGGTTACCATCCGCCTTTATAATGAAAAGACCGTGCTTTACAGCTACAAGGATGTGGCCGGCGAACCGTTCAATATCAGCGAGCTGTCCGAAAGCATTCTGACGCCGACCAGACCCGGCGACGCCTATTCCGAAACCTATGCCTTCAAGGGCTGGTCCGCGACCGAGTCCTTCCTGTGGACGGAAGGCGAGGAGCTGGTGGATCTTTCCACCCTCACTTATCCGGCGGAAGATCTGGATCTGTACGCGCACTTTGAGGCAGTGCCGATCGAATACACCGTGCGCTTCCTGCGTGACGACCAGACCACGGTCATCTCCACGCAGACGCTGCACTTCGGCGACGAAATTACCGTTCCGGAGCTTTCCGACAGCGACAAGACCAAGGCGCCCGACTATAATTACAGCTATCAGTTCATGGGCTGGAACCTGGAGCCGGCAAAGACTTGCTTCGGCAACGCGGATTACTTCCTGACCTTCCGCTCAACCTACAATTATTACACCGTGAAGTGGCTCAGCTATGACGGCACCACGGAATTCAAAACCGATAAATACGTCTACGGCGGCCACATTCACAGCCCTTACAACACGCCCGAACCGCCGACCTATGTTGACGAAAACAACCAGCCGGATACGACCAAGGCGAATGTGTTCGATCACTGGGAGTATGTCAACGCCGACGGTACAGGCGACATCGGCGACTATGTGATCGGGCAGAAGCTCGGCGGCGCAACGCAGGCAGAGATAGATAACGGCACCTACACCGGCCCGCTGACCCCGGCTTACTGGACGGCGAACAACAACATCGTTTACCTGCGCGCGACTTATCAACCGACCGACAACTGGGTCACGATCACCAAGTACGACGGCATCGCCGAAGACGGCAAGCCCTTCGGCGAGGTGTTCGGCACGACCAAGGTGATTTACGGCACCACGCTGGGCGATCTCGGCGCAGAGACCTCGCCCTACACGCCGCAGTACACCGAAACGGCCCACTACAAATTCTCGCGCTGGGATCGTATTACCTCCGAAACCACCAAAACCGCGATTGCTGACACTTATGCGTTCACCGAAGACACCGCGATCGTTGAGTCCTTCACGGAAGAACCGCACGGCGGCACAGACGGTTCGCTTTGGAGAACCTCTGTGACCAAGGCGCCCACCTTCTTTGAAGAGGGTCTTCGCAGCAAAGTCTGCACCGCAGCCGGCTGCGGCTACCATGTGGACACCGATGTGATCCCCGTGCTGAAGGATACCACGGCACCGACCGGCATCTTCTATGTCAAGGACATCCGCTTGACAGACTATGTGGCGGCGCTGAACACCGAGAACCCCGAATCCGTGGCGCTGAACAGCATGCTGATCGTCAACGCCGACGATATGGCGAACAACGCCTATGACACCGAAGAAAATACCGGCTTCAACGCCAAGGGCGACGGCAGCGGCATCGCGAGCATCCAGTTTGCGCTTGTGCGTGCCGAGGATGCGCCGCAGGATGCGTCCACGCTTCGCACCTGGTACACCACCTACACCTATGACAAAGACGCTGCGCCGAACGCCAGCCTGACGATCAAGAACCTGATCGGCGTGACGGAAGGCAACGCGAAAATTTTCCCGCAGCTTGCGGGCGGAGACACCTTCGTTGTCTATGTGAAGCTCTCCGACAACGCGGCGGCGGCAAACGCACCGGCAGGCGCCGCTGTGCCGAATGTCACATATCTGCGCTCCGACGTTCTGGTGCTTGACACCACGAACCCGACGATCGAGATCACCTCGAGCGACGGCATGAACAACAGCGTGCGCCACTGCGAGGACGCCACGATCACGATCGCGGATACCGATCTTGCCAGCGTTGTGCTCAACGGCAAAACCGAATATCAGACGAACGGCGTCCCCGTCACTGTGACCGATGTGGAAGGCACAAGCGAGATCACGGTGGATGAGACCACCTACGCGCTGAGCGATCAGGGCCAGGCGCGCTATGTCAACGGCGAAGGCAAGTACGTCTATGCGTATAACGACGGCGAGAACGATCAGTTCTATTACAGCGAGAGCGCCGAAGAGACGACGACCACCGGCGGCGAAGGCGAAGGGGCGGTCGAATACGCGCTGGTTCCGCTGTATGTGTACCGCTATAACACGGCGGCCGCTGAGGAAGAACCGGTCTATGAGACCTATTACGGCCCCGCTGAACTTGCGCAGGCGGAGATCGACGGCACGACCTACGCTCTGGAAGAGATGCACACCTTCACCTATACGCCGGAAGGCGAAGTGAAGAATCTGCTGGACCTCGTCGGCGACGGTCTGACGATCACCAAGCGCGGCCAGTATCAGCTTGTTGTCACCGACAAGGCCGGCAACGTCACCAAGGCGAACTTTGAAATCACCGGCGCACACAAGCTGGTCAACTATATCGTGGAGCCGACCTGCACCAGCGACGGCCTGCGCGCAAAGCGCTGCACCGTCTGCGGCATCCTGCCCGAAGCGGACAAGGAAGTTTTGCCCGCCCTCGGTCACAACTATGTGCACAAGACGGTTCCCGCGACCTGCACCGTGAACGGCAGAGAATATGACTACTGCGACCGCTGCGGCGAGATCAAGGACGGCACAACGGTGCCCATCGTGGCAACCGGCCACGTCTGGCAGAGCAGAGAAGACGCCTATGTGCTGCGCGCTGCAACCTGCAGCATTGCGGGTGTTCTGCGTTACAGCTGCGTCAACTGCGGCACAACCAAGAATGAGGCGTATGACGCGCTTGACCCGACCGGCGAAAATTACAGAGCCGCCCTTGCCGAAGACAGCGAAACCAGTGCGTCCGTTTACGGCCACAGCCTGTATGCCAGCGAGACCCTGCCCGCCACCTGCACGCAGGACGGCGATGTGAGCAGACAGTGCAAATACTGCGGCAACTACTTCGTGATGGAAGTGCTGCCCGCTACCGGCCATACGCCGAGCACCAAGAAGTTCAAGACGCTCAAGGAAGCAACCTGCGAAGAAAGCGGTCTGCGCGCCCCGTATTGCGCCAACGACTGCGGCACGGTCATGTATTCCGAAACGCAGGAGATCACCAAGACGTTCAACGACGTAAACGGCTTGACCGAAAAAGAGATTGACGGCACCGTTTATCCGCTGTCGAACGACGGTGAGGCAAGAGCCAAGGCTGCTGCCACGCCGGATAAACAGACCTACACTGCGGAAAGCGCCGATGTGGAAATCTATAACGGCCGCACGCTCACACCGCTGTATGCCTTCCGCTACAACACGGCGGACGAAGGCGCCGACCCGAACTATGTGACGCACTTCGACGTTGCGGACGCGGTGGAATATAACGGCTACGCTCTCGAGCAGATTCGTGTTTACAGCTACACCATTGACGGCGATGACCACACGATGGAAGACGTTCAGGGCAAGAGCGTTCTGATTGTGAACGGCGTTTCCGTCCCGCTGACCGACATCGGACAGGCGAGAGCCACCGTGGAAGAGGACGGCGTGACAAAGTATGTTTATGAGTACGATCTCAACGACGCCGAACAGTATCTTTACAGCTACACCGACGGCGACGAGACGAAGTACTTCCAGAGCAACAGCGCAGACGAGACCGAATATGACGGCAAGACACTGACGGCCCTGTATGTCTATCAGTACAACACCGCAGCCGAAGGCGAAGACGCGGTTTACGAAACGGTCAACGCGCCCGCAGGCACAACGGAATTTGAAGGCCACGCGCTGACGATCCTTTACACCTACAGCTACACCGTGATCGACAACGGCGAATTCGGCGACACCTACCTTGAAGTCGTTCCGGCACTCGGCCACAACTTCAAGTTTGTGGAAACCGTTGCGCCGACCGAGGAAAGCGAAGGCTATGACCTTTACAGATGCGCACGCTGCGGCGCGGAAGAAAGACGCAACATCGTTGCGCCGACCCGCTATGTGACGCTGACGGTGAACAACGTCGCACTCGACGAAAACGGCAACACGGTGGAAACCCAGATCTCCAGTGAGAGCATCCAGGCCGGCACAGCGCTGACGCAGGGCGATCTCGGCGCGAACCCGACGCTGGAAGCGAACGACACGTTCCGCTATGTTTTCAAGGGCTGGAGTACCACGAAGCAGGACCTCAAGGCCATGCAGGACGCCGCCATTGCCAAGGATGACAATATGCCCAAGGAGCTTGGCGACGATGAGACGATGCCCGAGACCGACGAGGCCGAAGTCACACTGCCCGAGCTTGTGACGCTGCCGCTGACGCTCGAAGAGGATACCACGCTTTACGCTGTGTATCAGCCGCGTTTCATCAACTATGTCATCACGCTTTACAAAGAGGACGGCACCTCAAGATATCGCAAGATCGGTTATCTCCACTACGGCAACGAGGTTTCGCCTGAACCGCCCGAAAAGCCCGAAGATGCCTACGGCAGCTACAACTTCTCCGGCTGGCAGATGCTGAACCCCGAAGCCGGCGACGATACGGCCGCGTTTGAAAAAATCCTCATCACAAAGAATGCCAGCTACAAAGCGACCTACACGCTCAGCGGCGAAGTCAAGACCTATGTGGTCTTCTGGATGTACGGCACCACGAAGCTCGGTGAAGCGACCGTGCGTGCAGGCGAAAACGCTGTTTATTCCGGCGCAACGCCCGATCCGATCGCCCTTGGCCTGAAGCCGAGCGAAGACGAACACTATGTCTTCAGCGGCTGGAGCGAAGCGACGACCAATGTGACTGAAAACAAGCGCGTTTACGCGCAGTTTGACACGGCGCTGCATGTGTTCAACCGTGAAAACACCGAGCAGTCCTGCACTACCGGCGCCGGCTACAAGCAGGTTTGCTCCGTCTGCGGCTTCTTCAACGAGCACTACACCAACGCGCCGCTCGGTCACCAGTGGCAGAACGCCGGCGACCCCGTGCTGCCGATCGTCCGTCAGGATGGCACCTTTGAAACCGGTTCCCAGTCGCAGGTCTGCGGACGCTGCGGCGAGACGCAGGTCAAGGAGCTGCAGCCCGTGGAGCTGAACGTGACCGTGAAGGACACCAACGGCACAGCGCTCTCCGGCGCAAAGGTGACCGCTTATCGCGACAACACCGAAGCGAGCAAGATTATGTCCGCCTATTCCGGCAGTGACGGCGTTGCCCACCTGCTGGTGCCGGTTGCCGGCAAGTACCGCATCGTTGTGGAATACAACGGCAAGCAGTCCTCCTCCGAAGTGACGGTGGACGGCAACGGCAAAGTGACCGGCGGTTCCCTGCCCGTCATCCGTGCCGAAGGCGCACCGGCAGGCTGCCCGAAGAACTGCACCTGCCATAAGAGCGGTCTGTGGCCGACGATCTATCGCGCGCTGCACAAATTCATTTACCTGCTGACCCGCACAAGATGCTGCCCGGATGCAAGCTACATCTAAGCACATCGCCAACTGAACACCCCGCTGCCGCGGATCCGAAAGGATGCGCGGCGGCGCTTTTTTGGCGGAAAAAGCGACAAATGTTGTGCAGTTTGACAGGTGCCGTTGCAGCCTATATCAAGGGGGTCGGAAGGGGGAGACCACAAGATATTGGATGAGAAACGGAAAGTCAGGAAAAAGGTGAAAATCTTGGGGGCTGACAGCCTGCAATACTGTACAAAAAAGGGAAAAGGCAGCTATGCAAAATGATGAAAGTGAATTTTCAAAGATTTTTTTCTTGAAAATCCACCGCAAACATGGTATACTTCTTATAGTTATAAGTATCTCTATAGGTGTAATCTGCCCATTTTTCGGCAATTTGTTGAAAATGTCAGTCAATTTGCATAAGTCAGAGGATCTATCCTGTTGATTATATATAGAGACAACCATCCAATTTTCCGCATTTCTTAAGGAGGAATCAACATGAAACTTGGAAAGAAAGCCCTCAGCGTGTTGCTCGCGATCACAATGATCGTGACAAGCGTGTCGGTTTGCTTCACAGTGCTCGGCGCTGACGTGGATGTCAAGCTGTCGAACCTGGCGGGGGTGATCGACTCGAACTACAACGCGTTGTCGGCGGCCATTGACTCCGATTCGGATGATCGTGTGCCCAAACGGCAGGCGAACGCCGCGGCAGTCAAGGTGAACCTGGACACCCAGTACGGTGCCTGGTATCAGGTCGCGCAAGCGTACACGGCCTATATCAACGCCTATGCGAGTGTGGAACACCCGAAGAGCTACTTCGATCTGTGTGACAACGCGATCACAAAGATCGAGGCAAGCAGCCCATCAATGCCCATCGCGAATTATCAGAAGGTGCTGTCCTACTTCCGATTCGCGAGCGTGGGCAATAACGCACAGTCCTATATGGGCGCTGTGACGCTGAAGATCAACTCCGGCTATAACATCCTTGCTTATAACACAGTCGAGGAGATGGAGGAGGAATTCGACGCCGATCTGCTTTATACGACGGCAAAGATGACCTTCACCTATGCTGCCGGCGGCGTGACCCAGGCGAGCTTCTCCGGTGAGGATGTGGACTACAGCACCGAGGTGCAGCGTGTCATCCGCATCTTGAAGGATATGCTCGTCGACAGCGACAACAACGGTGACAGTGATTTTGAAGAGTGGTTCCGGCTTGATCTGTCGAACCCGGCGCGTCTGACTTCCGGGCAGCTCGAAGCACTTGTGACGGACGAAAACGGCCCGTCAAATTTGCTGCGCGCTTATGCAGAGGTCGGCAACCTCATCACTTCGCTGATCTTCCCGGCCGGCACCAGCGCCGAGGATAAAGCGGAAGCGCTGTGGAACAAGTACATTGCGCCCGAGGTCGGCAAGACCTATGACGAAGCGCTCGAATGGCGCGACACTGCGCTGATGTATGTGGACTACTACTACTATGCGACGCAGCTCATTCCCAGAATCGACGCGATCATGGCCGCTTCCGACCTTCCCGCCGCGGACGATTACAGCGAAGAGAACCTGACGGCGGAATCGATCCCCACGATGTTCGGCTATTTTGAAGCGAACATTGCGGAGACTTATTTGACGTTGACTTCGGTGCTCGGCGCGAACGGCAGCAACATCAGCAACATGGTCTGCGCAACCATGGATTCCCTCAAGGACGACGACAGCTATTCGTCGAACTTCCTTGCGGTGGCCAACGGCATGCGTTTGAACATTGCGAAGAAATACGCGCTGCTCAATGCGGATCTGCTTGCGAGCTATACCGATTCCGAAAATCCGATCCCGACGTATGACCACGGCAACGAAAAGCAGACCGAGGCATGGAACAACACGAGCGGAACGGAATTTTGGGACGGCGTCAACGATGAGGCCTATACCCTCGGCTGCGGCAAGGCGCTTGATCGCAACGGCAACTTGATCGCCGACAAAACGGAAGCGATTGAGTTCCTGACCAATGCGCGCCCGCTGAAGGTCGGCATTGAAAACTACATCCTGAAATACACGAGCTTTAACACGGTGCGTCTGTCCAAGCCGGAATCCGGCGCGGCGATCACCGAAAAGCTCTATGAGCGTTTGCTCAGCCAAATTTCCATTTCCACGGTTGACGTCTACGGTACCACCCAGGCGAACGACAAGCTGACGATGGATACAATCAAGTCCACGATTCTGGCGGGCAAGACGACGGCGGAGCTGCAGAAGACCTTCACCGAATATAACGCGGTTTATTCGCAGGCCTACACGCTTTCCAAATCTACAACTGAAGAAGACATCGCGATCTTCGACGCCATCTACGGCACCGCGACCCAGACGGCGGCCGAGGTCTTTGAAGGCTACACGTCTTTCCTGATTGAACTGGAAGCGCGGATGCTTATGCGCTCGATGGATCTGATGGACCGTGTGGAAAAATACTACAACGAAGGCGCCTTCACCGGCAGCGGCGCTCAGAACAACAAGATCACGTACTGGAACTATGAATCCGTGCTCATGGCGTATGACGCGCTCGAGGACGGCTTGTCGGTCAACCTCGGAAACGGTCAGACCCTTGACGACTGGGTGCTGGATTCCACCGAGGATTTGATCCACAACACAAACGCTCAGTATGACTACGATTACGATACGATGCGCGACGAGACCTGGCCGCAGACCAGCGTGCTTCGCGCACAGGCGGCGCGTGTGCTGCAGTACTACAACTACGCGCTGGACTTCCAGACCCAGTGGAGATCCTTCCGCGACGGCCTTGTGAATCGCTTTGACTCCGCCATCGGCGGCGACTATTCAATCATGTCTACCTTCATCACCGGCGGCACCAGTGCACCTTACGGCTGGGTTCGCGGTATCGGCAGACTCGACGTCTCCGCGATCCGCACCGTCGCCGACAAGATCGGTCTGCTGGAAGAACAGAGCATCTATGACTTGATGGACGGCGCAATCGCCGACATCGACACCATGCTCGTTTCCCGCGACGTGGCGAACCTGCTTGATAAGTTCCTGTCCTCCACCGATGAGGAAACCGGCGAAAAGGTCTCCTTCCTCGGCAACTGGGAATATGACTACACCGAAGTGGACGGCACCGCGCACAAGGGCAGATATTACACGACAAGTTCTGCCTTCACTTACGACGGTAAGAGCTATCCGGCCGGCAGCTTTGTCGACCGTACCCTGGTCGGTCAGTCCGATCAGATCTCCAAGGTCGGGACGCTGCGCGAATATCTGATCAACTTGATTCTCAAGCTGCTCTACGGCGGTTCCCTGCAGTCCTTGGTTCTTGAAAAACTGTATCCGATGATTTATGGACTGATTGGTGATCCGAGCAGCGGCCCGCTGTATACCGGCGATGATCCGTTTGCACCGAACGGTGATTACGACATCCCCGTGCTCGGTACGGCGCACATGTATGTCATTCTGCCCGACGTTCTGGGCGGCGTGCTTCCCGTTATGCCGCATCACTTCTATTGGAACTCCGCTTACGACCACACCGGCAACGGCGGCGACACCAAGGCGGAAGTGCTCTGGTATAAGTTCTTCAACGGTGATTTCTTCGGCGGCAGCAACAGCACGCTGAAAAACAAATACGATTACAGCAAGTTCCTTGATATGATCTCGACGGATAAGACGGCGACCGGCAGAGACGGTCACGCGACCACCGATGAGAGGGATTGGGGCATCGGCTCCAACAAGGGTTATATCCGTGGCTGGGATTACATCGACTGGAACATGTACACCCCGCAGGAGATTTGGCACGTCACTGACGCGCAGGGTCTTTATCACTCCCTTGCAGCCGCTTTGTGCGGTCTCGGCGCACCGCTGGCGATGCTGCTGAAATCTGACAACGATGACCTGACAGTGTATAAAGCCGACGTGTTCATGGGCGGCGACCTGACAGCGGAAGCGTTTGTCCGCGGTAAAGGCCGTTCCCCGCTGTATGAAACACTGTTCGTGCCGCTGTATGAGTTGCTTGGCATCAAAGAAGGCTGGAGCGCACAGCGCGGCGGTTATCATAGCTGGGCGGATATGCTCAACGTGACGAACACCACGATCGTCAACAAGTCCAAGCTCATCGGCTCCTACGGCAGCGAGACCAACACCTCCTACGGTGTCGGTCTGTGGCAGTATTTGCTTGAACCGCTCTTCTGGTGGATGAACAACGTCCTGTTTGTCAAACCGGTGGAAACCATCCTCGGCCTGTTGCCGAACCTGTTGGCTGCACTGGAATATGACCAGATTCTGCCGAAGCTGAACAACGTTGCGGTTGCCCTCGGTCTGAAGAGCATCAAGTTCGGTATTTTCCCGACCATCCAGATCAATGCACAGTTCTATATGCTGAAGGTTGGTGAGCTGCTCAGCAGTCTCGGCGGCACTATCGGCGATGTTTTGAACGCGCTGCGCGGCGGTTTGACCGGCGTGTTGCAGATGCTGCTCAAATTTGAGTTTACAAAGACCGCACCGCAAGACCCGACAGACAGCAACGGGCTTTCGGAAGATGACGATACGCACTATTCGAAGTATCTGCATCAGGCATCCAAGGTGGCGATGGTCAAGGATGATCCGGCCACGGCCGATGTGGACGAAAGCGTGGGCAGCGAATCTACCGTTGTCGGCTACATGGCGCCGAATGCTTCGGGCAGCGAGGTGGCGACCACCAGCTCCAAGTCGGCGGTCGAGTATATAGACGGCAACCAGACCTATTATATTACCGGCATGGGTATGCTGACCCAGACGCTCTACAATCTGTTCTCGACCAAGACCACGACGAAGGAAACACCAATTAAGATGTACAAATTCAATGTATCGTCGCGGCTCAATACGGATACGGGTAATTATGAGGTCACAGGTGTTACCAAAGAGCAGGCGAAAGACGAAGAGGGCAACCTCCTGTATTCGCAGGGTGCGTTGTTCCTGCAATGGCTGATGGACGGCACCAGAATGAATCAGTTGACCTTCACCCAGAAGGAAGGCCACACGATCCAGACCTCTCAGACCTTTGTGGTCGGCCTGCGCATCCCGGTCAACCGCTTCATGGCGTTTGCTGTGCGTTCGTCCTACTCCTTCACCGGCGTGAAGACCAGAAAGGGCTATCACCTGAACGTTGACCCGGGCGACACGATCCTTGTGCTGCTGCGCTGGATCATGGACGACGGCACGATCTATCAGATCAAGCCGCTGCTCGACGGTCTGATCACTCCGGGTGAGGACGGCAAATCGATCCTCGATACCATCATTCCGCTGCTTGACGGTCAGGCCGACAACATCATGGCCATTCTCGTCGCGTTGCTGAATGAGTATCAGGTGGAATATGTCAACTATGAGGACACTGTGCTTACCGGCAAGTTCTCCGACGACGAGGGCAACAGCTATCTCGGAACCGGCAACACGTCGCCCTTTGTCCTCGGCCAGTATCTGCCCAAGTCTCTGGCAGACTTTGCAGAGTATAAAGATGCAAACGGCAACCCGCTGACGAGCATGGAAGCCAAGGCGGACCTTGCCATTGCGAACGCCGATAAGCTCATCGCATCCATGGTGCCGACGCTGGTCAACATGCTCGGCGACACCATCAACAATCTGATCTCCTCGCTCGCTTCCGCAGACGCTGACTGGGTGGCTGACATTTTGGAGGCAGTTGCGAACGGCGACGAAAACTATGACGAGCTGGGCGAAATCATTTCCCGCCTTCTGCTCAACAACAACTTCATCGATCTGGTCATGGGCATTGTCTTCGGCAACGCGGACCGTGAGGGTCTGATGAGCTCGCTCCTTGTCGGCGACGACGGCAAGATGAATTCAACGATCGATCTGCTGCTGACACTGCTGCAGGACTTCGATATCGATTTTACCCCGTATGCCATCTATCAGCGCGCAACCACCTCCGGTGACATGGGCTACAATCCCACCATCGGCAGATGGCTTGAGCGTCAGGCCTACTTCTTTGTGACCGGTGCGTACCCGGCGGCGAACGCCAGCGCAAGCGAAATCTGGGCACAGGCGAAGAAGGGCTTTGAAGGCGAAGGCGACAGACCCGGCATGACCTGGGTGGACGTGGGCTATGAGCGCGACTTCCAGTGGCTGACCGTCTCCATTCCGAACGATGACGGCTCCTCTTTGAACGACCGCTTCCGCGACGCTTACACCGAACTGCTCAACCTGTTCGAGTCCCTGCTCGCGCCGATCGCGCCGGTGCTGAACCTGATTCTGACCGGCGAAAACCTGACGATCGCCGACCGTCTGACCATCCGCGGCAACGCCGGCTACGGCGAGGCCATTGTGCCGATTCTGGAAGCGTTCAACCTTGACAGCAGCCGCTATACCGGCGACGACATCTCTGTCATGACGCAGAAGGAATTCAACACCCTTGTTTACCGCTCCGCGTCCTCCGCAAACGATCCGAACGGCGGTTATTACGCGCGCAGTAATATCATCGTGAAGGGCACGCATACCGAAGACGGCAAGACTGTTCAAAACCGTTTTGCCCCGATGATCCGCAACCCGCTCGATCCGCTGCTTCAGGCCATCCTGACGCTGCTCATCGGCTCCGGCGAGCAGCCCGGTCTGCTTGAGACGCCGCTGCAGATCATCTTCTCGGTGCTGCCGAACATCGCATACTTCCTGTATCGGTATAACCGCGAAGACACAGGTGAAGAGACCAGCAACTTCTCGCTGGCCGTCCAGAACCTGATCGAGCCGGTCATGACGCTGCTCGACATCGTGGATCCGATCCTTTCCCGCGTGGTGAAGCTCGACCTTGCGTCCCTGCTGGACTCCGTGCTGGATCTCGAATCCCTGCTCAACCAGGTGCTGACCCGTCTGGTTGACTCCGACTGGAAATCGCTGTCCGCCGACCAGCAGACCAACGCGGCTAAGGACTACGTTTCCCTTGACATTCTCAGATTCTCCCGCCTTGCCTCCGAAGGCGCCGTGACGATCAATACGACGGCGACCACCAAGCGCACGGAAGTCGCGCTCGGTCAGGAAACCAACGGCGCAACTGCCACCCGGAACCAGTTCACGAAGTTCAACGGCGGCGGCGGCGGACGCATGCTTATTACCCTGATTCGTACATTGATGACGCCCGAATTCGTCACCATGGTCGGTAAGCTTGTCGGCGATCTGCTGACCGCCAACGAAGGCTTGACCGAAGACGAACAGACCCTGATTTCCAACGGGAACATTCTGGAAATCGTGGAACAGATCGTCAACCAGTTGAACCGCAACGTCGAAGACGAGGGCGGCAACTACGACGGCGAACCCGTTGACGCGCTGACCGGCATTCTGATCGACCTGCTTGTCGGCTACAACATCAACGATAAGAACGACGGCAACCTTGCTGCTGCATTCTTCTATGAGCTGATGAACCGTTACAGCACGGAATTCGTCTCGGAAGACCTGCAGAAGGAAACCTGGAACAAACACGGCATTGAGCACGACGGCTACGATTGGGAGCACGCAACCGAAAACGGCGAAGCGGTTTCCGCAGACAACCCGGCGCTCTATGATTCCGCAAAAGTGGAACAGTCGATTGAAAACCTCGACTATGTCATTCAGAAGGCAGTGCCCGATGTGCTGACCGCGCTGCGCGACGCAGATATGCTGAATCTGAGCAACCAGATCGAGCTTGTCTACGACTACACGACCGGTAACGGTCTGTGGGAGCTGATCAAGGCGGTCTTCTCCGGCATGCTGTTCACCGACGACCTTGTCAACATGGTTGCGAACCTTGTCTTCGGCTTGCTCGGCCAGGGCTCCACGGCGATCGACCTTGTGCTCAAGCTACTGAAAGCCGCCGGCATTGACTTTACGGCCGCACGCTTCCTGTATTACGAAGATGAAGAGACCGGCGATACCATGCGCACCGCGCTGTATGAGTATCTGGTCTACGGCTATGCTGTGGATGAAAACGGCGACCTCATCTTTGCCGACGAAGAGAGCAAGATGACCGCGTATGACGCAGCCGCTTATGCTGCCGCAACCACCGACGAAGAACGCGCAGAGGCCGAAATTCCGTTCACCTGGGGTCAGATCATCAAGAACCACAGTGAAGACGGTTATGAATTCACAGAAGACGGTCTGCTTGTGCTCACCGAAGACGATCCGGAAACACCGGAGAACGAGGGCGGTCAGCCGCAGCGTTTGAAGAGAGAAACCACCGACGACGACGGCAACACGGTTGTCACCTATGACGGCACCTCCCTGATCCCGTCCGGCAAGGTGCACCTGCAGGTGACCGAGGACGGCGAGACCCAGGGCTACTACCGTTATACCTACACCTATCAGGATGAGGAGCACGAATATGTCTCCCCGTATAAGTTCCTGAAGGCGCTTGCCATTGAAGAGATCAACAACGGCGGCACAACAGAGCTGCAGTATAACCTTGCGCAGACCAGCGAAGAGAGCCTGCCGTCGACATCGACGATTCTCAGCTCCGAAGTTGTGAAGCTGAACCCCGTTTATGACGAGGATATCTCCCACTATCTGTGGTCCTGGGGTATCGATGCGCAGACCAAGTATAAGACGGACGGCACCGTGGATACCAACGCGACCTATGTGGCGAAGAAGAACTACTTCATCGACGCGATCTGGTACATGATCGAGCCGCTCGGTGAGCTGCTTGCCATGCTGTTTGCAGACTATGACTACAGTCTGTTCAACGGCGGCGTGAACATCGCCGGCGCAGACGGCTACGGCAACGTGCTGCTGCCGCTGATGCACGCGCTCGGCGTCGATCAGACCCTCGAATATCTTGCCACCACCCCGATCACCGAGGGTGAGGGCAGCGATTATCCGAATATGCTCGCTTACATCAACTCCAAGAAGGTGGATGAAGAAGGCAACCCGCTTGAAGACGAGGTGTTCGAAGATCACCTTTGGTCGAGTGCGGAATATAAGGATCTCGTCTATGACGAGGACGGCAACTACACAAGCGAAGGCATGCACAGAGCGATGAAGAAGATCGCCAACTACGTGCTCGGCTTTGTGGAGATTCTGGCGACCTATCCGCTGGCAACCATCTCCAACATGCTGCCCACGCTGGCATACTTCATCCTCGGCGACGGCCTGACCACCATGATCACCAACATTGTGCTGCCGCTCACGGCACTGACCGATAAGCTCAGCAGCATCGTGCTCATCGATATCCCCCAGCTTGGCGCCGGTATCCTCGATCTGATCGATTCCGGTTCCTGGACAACGTTCCAGCAGGCCCTTTCGCAATACTATTATTATGACGCGGAAGGCAAAATCCAGTCGAAGCTAGTGGAAGGCAAAGAGATCAATCTGACCGAATCGCTGATGAAGCTGCTTTGCTCCAAGATCTCGCTGAGTCTGCCGAACCTGTTCGGCGGCGACGAGACCGCGTACAGCATCGTTTTGTTCCTTGACAACGCGGCGGAACACGCTGCACAGGATCTGCTTGCGGAAGGCACCGAAGAAGCCAAAGCGCAGGCCACCGAGATCCGTGTCAACGCGCTCAAACAATTCCTGCGCAAGCTGGCGGCCATCGGTGATTCCTACAAGATGATCAACGATAAGGGCGGCGCCACCGAAAACTGCCCGGTGGATACGGTCACGCTGCAGGTTTATGACGAGCACGGTATGCCGCAGTATGACGGTGTGGACGCGCAGAACAACAAGATCCCCGTCACAAAGACCTACACCCGCGGCGGCGAGAACGATGTTGACAACCTTGTGCGCATCAACAACAACGGTCAGGTTTCCGTGAGCAAGGCCGAAGTGCTGATGTTCATCCTCGACTTCGTCTTTGAAAACACGACCATCAAGACGATGCTCGAAAGCATCCTTGACCTGAACCTGCACGACAACAACGAAGAGATTGAAGATCCGGAACTGATCGACGTTCTGATCACCAACGTCTTCAACAACGAGACTGCGCTTGTGAACGTCATCGTCAGCCTGCTGACCGGCTACAACACCATCGACGGCAAACCGATTCAGCTCAAGAACGTTGAGGCGGAATACCACTATCCGTTCTATGAAGACGTCGGCTTCGACTCGCTGGACGAAGTGAAGCAGGCAAAGGCGGAAGGCGCAGACGTTTCCGAAGTTTCGCGCGTCAAGACCGCCACGGCGATCGACAACCTCGATGCGCTGGTCGGCACGGTGCTCAACCTCTTCAAGAGCAGCATGTTCGCGGAAGACGACCCGAACACCGACGCGGACGAATCCGGCTTCCTGACCAAGATGGATCTCGGTTTGAACGCGAACTCGGATCTGACGGTGAAGAACCTGGTCAACGCGATCATCGAAAAATATCTCTATGACGACGAATCCCTGAGCAACATTCTGAGCATGCTCATCAACCTGCTCGGCCACAGCAGCGCCGCGAAGATCGTCACGGTTATCCTGACCATCCTTGACGGTGCGGGCTACTCCTTCACGCCGCAAACCGTGAAGAAGAACGTCACCGGCGTGATGGATGAACTCGCAGAAATCATCGGCGACAACACCAAGTGGTCCGACGTTGCGAAGGATCATCTCCAATACGTCTACTATTACACCACCCCGTCGAGCGATCCGGAAGGCGAGCCCTCCGAGACCGACCTCTACAGCCCGCTGCCGGCTGCCGAAATGCGCAAAGACGCAGACACCGGCGAGCTGCTGCTTGAGGACAGCAAGGGTGTGGACCATGTGGTCGAACCGCGCTATGTTCAGGCGACCGATAAGGACGGCAACGCCCTTTGGGTCACCGATCCGACCGATCCGACCGAAACTCCTGTCACCGAAAAAGAGGAAGGCGTCACCTATTATCCGTATTATACCGGCGAACAGGAACAGACCGTCCGTCTGTCGCTGCACTTCGGCTTCACCGATGAGATGACGACGCATGAAAAACGCAACAAGTTCGTTGAGATCATCTGGAGCTTGCTTGCACCGCTGCACGGCATTTTCGAACTGCTGCTGACGAATCAGCCGCTCGTGATCTATGACCGCATCAAGATCAACGGTCTGCCCGGTTACGAAAACGTGCTCAGATACCTGTTCGACGCGCTTGCATTGAGCAAATTCGAAGACACCGCAGGCAACCCGTATCTGAAGACGATCGTCTATGACACAGCCGCAGGCCAGCCCGTGACCAGAAGCTTCGACAACGAAGGCAACGTGGTGTATGACAGCGCGTTCGATGTGAACGACAGCAACTACTACGCCGACGGCGACAGCTTCCTGTATGCGGTTTACGGCATCGACCGTGTTCCGGGCGGCGAAGGCAACAACAGCGACAACTACAAGATCCTGCTCAAGGTGCTTGTGGACGCGATCTTCGCGCTTGTGGATTCCCTGTGCGACCGTCCGGTGAACACGCTGCTGACCATGCTGCCGTATCTTGCACGCTATCTGTACAGCGACGCGGTCGACGGACTGATTGAAAACCTGCTGACTCCGGTCACGACGATTCTGAAGATG
This sequence comes from Clostridia bacterium, assembly GCA_017450005.1. GTDB lineage: Bacteria > Bacillota > Clostridia > Oscillospirales > Acutalibacteraceae > UBA1425. The sequence continues at coordinate 64,455 of JAFSYM010000104.1, read as the reverse complement.
ATCGACAAGATCTATTCCTTCGATATCCTGTCCATCCTCAAGAACGTCCTTGAAAATGTCATCACCGGCGCGCTGCAGAGCTCCGACGAAGACGAAGACGTCAACGCCACCTCGGCGCCGACCGATATGCCGACTGTTGGTGCGGCCCTTGCCCGCTATGTTCTGGACGGCATTGAAAGAGCGGAAGGCAACAAGAAGGACGAGACTTCCTTCGACTCCATGGATGAGTTCATGAGCGTTGCGCTTGAACCGCTGGTCGGTTCCGACGGCAACGAGAACAACAACAGCGGCGATGACGACGACAACAACACCGCGACCGACGGCGTGAAGGATCTGTTCGACAAGAACGAAGCCACGCTGATGGAGATCCTCTGGAAGTTCATCAACAACTTCACCATCTCTATGGACCGTGAAAACGACGCCGGCGAAACCGAAAAGATCGTGCTCCCGCTGAGCTCCATCATTCCGAACACGCTGTTCGAAGACATCGCGTCCTGCGCATGGCTGTATAACAACGACGCGCAGAACAGAACACCGAAATCGGTTGTTGATGTGGCGTCCCGCACCATCACCCGTTATCAGGTGCAGGAGGAAGAGAACTACGCGGTTGACCGCGAGAGCGTCCTGCTGCGTATCCTCAACATCCTGATCTTCAACAACGGCATCCGCTCCTTCGCAGTGGATCTGCTGAACATCGACTATGAGAACCTCGGCCTTGACAAGGAATACGGCGCCGAATTTGACGGCAGCAACACCGACTTCCTGCTGGCGGTCCTCATCGAATCCATCTTCACCGACGCCGAGCCTGTGCTGCGCCTGCTGATCGACCTGCTGAGCTGGTATGACATTCAGTATGCGCCGAAGACCGTGCGCACGGAATACGATCTGGACTATGTCGGCGAATTCGATTACGAAGGCAACGACATCAACAAGGCACAGCTTGAAGCGCTGCCCGGCAACCTTGACGACCTCATCGGCGCCATCGTTCCGCTGCTCGGCAGTGTGCTGAACCTGTCCGCGCTGAGCGATCTGGACTTCACCGGCGAAGACACCAGCGAAATCGTGAAGAACCTGCTGGTCCAGCTTCTGCAGGATCAGACCAAGGACGGCGAAAAGACCAACGGCGTGATCACCTCGCTGATCATCACCCTTGTGAATGTCCTCGGCGGCAACGATACCATCGGCACCGTGCTTGACATGCTGCCCGGCATCATCCGCGGCCTGGATCTCAGACTGTCCTACTTCAAGTCCGTCTCCCCGGCGTTTGCAGAGTTCTTTGAAGGCTGCAAGACCTGGGCCGACGCCTACAACTCCTTCAAGACAAAGGCCAGATGGTCGCTGCTGAGCGACGGTCAGACCTCTGTCCGTCAGGGCAACACCATCAATATCTATAACAACGCCACAGACGAAAAACCGGTCAAGCGCGCTGTGATCAGCGGCGATACCATCATGGTCTATGACATCAACACGATGGCCGATCCGGAAGATTCCTCCGTCATTCTGGAGGAGCAGGTGCTCGTCAACGTCCTCGTCTCCGAAGGCGACGTGACTTACGTCTACGGCGTAACGAGCGAAGGCGCCCAGAAAGAGACCCCGGATACCTGCTATCTGACCGAGTCCGGCTATCAGGGCTATCGCATTGAGCTGAGCGAAGGCAAGGCCAAGCAGACCGAAAAGCTTGACGAAGGCGGCAACAAGATCGTCACCGGTTACGACGAAGAAGACCAGCCGATCTATGAGATGGAATATGTCTTCGCGTATGAAGTGACCGACTTCGGCGGCAGAGATACCGATTCCTTCGGCATCAACACCTATGAGAAGCTTACTGCCTTCCTGGCAGACCTGCTGACCCCGCTGATCCCGATCTTCCGCGTACTTCTTACGGAAGAAGACCTGGTCGTGCTTGACGGTGTCCACATCGTCGGCGGCGACGGTTACGACAGAGCCATCATCCCGCTGTTCGAAATGTTCGGCATCCCGAACATCCTGTCCAAGAAGGACTTCATGGAGCTTGTCTCCGCTGCGAGCTACACCGCAACTGCGGAAGAGATCGCCAAGGCGAAGACGGACTTCGGCTATGCGGATGACGCCGACGCCGAAGCCGCTGTGGTGCGCAAGAAGGCCGACAACGCCTTTGCACAGCAGATCGTCACCTACATTGACGCGGCGATCACCAAGCTTTCCAACGCGCCGATCACCACAATCGTTGACCTGCTGCCGCAGTTGATCTTCTTCATCTACTCCAACGGTCTGGAGCAGGCGATCAACCAACTGCTCGCTCCGCTGGTCTCGCTGGTCGATCTGGTCAACGACATCACCGGCGCCGAGGTCACCATTGAAAGAGCCGGCGGCACCAACGCGGACGGCGAAAAGGTCTTCTCCGCGCTGCCGATCTACAAGTTCCTCGTGAACCTGATCGAAGGCGACGATCCCGAAAACAGCACCATCGTGAAGCTCTTCGGCGGCAAGGAAAAGCTTGACGCTGTGGAAACCTTCTACGATCTGACCCACCTGATTCTGAGCTGCGACGGCCTGCAGACGATCATCGCCGGCCTGCTCGAAGAAAACAACATCAACAGCCTCGGCACCTACACCATTGTCAACGGCGACGAAACGATCACCAAGGAGATCGTGCCCGAAACGCTCTTCCGCTCCATCCTTGAGCTGACGAGCCAGATCGTTGACGTTCAAACGGTCCGTCTGTTCGGCTCCTCCGATGAGGGCGGCAGATTCCCGAACACGCCGCGTACCGTCAAGGGTGTGCTTGCAAACCGCGCAGATACGCTTGTCCGTGTCATCGGCGACGTGCTGCTCGGCGGCGATTTGGTGCCCTCGATCATTGAAAACGCAACCGGCAGCCCGCTGGAGGGCATCCTTGCAACCATCATCGGCAACATCACCGGCGAGAACCGCTACAATGTTCTGAAGGTTCTGCTTGCGTACTTCAACGATTACAACGTCAAACCGATGAGTCTCGAATATCTGTCCTTCGATAAGATCGACTATCCGTACGAGACCTACACCGAAAACACCACGCTGAGCAGCCGCAAGCTGCGCCGCGCAATCCGCAAGCTTGACAAGACGCTTGTCAACCTTGTGCCCGAGCTGCTGGAGATCATCTCCGAGAACCTCGACGAAGACAGCACCTTCCGCATTCTGATCAACAACATCTATCGGAAGGGTCAGTCGCTCGAAGACTTTGTGGATGAGCTGCTTGAGCAGTATGCGTTCAAGGACGATGTGATCAACACCATCGTCGGCGCGCTCATCGGTATGCTCGGTCTGGACGCTGCCGATACCTTTGAAACCATCATGCCGTATCTCGACATGCTGGTCGGCATCGACCTGACGCCTGCCGGTTATGCTGCAGCCGCCGGAGAAAACAACGTCTTCACCGACTTCCTGAACGAAGCGATGGATGCGGCGCTGGCGAAGGATCCCGAGAAGGACAAGATCGACGAAAACGGCGACATCGTCTATCAGACGGATGACGACGGCAACTTCATCCTGGCAGAAGACGGCCAGAAGATCCCGGTCAGAGTTCCGCGTACCTATAAGGACATCAAGTGGTCCGAGATCGCGTCGCTCTATAAACAGAACGTCTACGTTTACAAGACCTATAGATTCGAATACGTCACCGAAAAGGATGCCGAAGGCAACGAGATTCTCGACGAAGACGGCAACGCCACCTTCGTCAAGGATGAAAACGGTAACCGCATCGTTCAGCTCGACAAGAACGGCGATCCCGTTTATGCGCTGAGCTCCACGGGCAACCGCATCCCTGTCACCGACGAGAACGGCCGCGTTGTGTATCACGAATACACTGCCATGGACGCTGCGACGCTTGCCACCAAGCAGGCCGAAGTGGAAATGGAAGGCGTGACCATCACGGTTGACCTGCTGCCGGCGATCCGTCAGGAATATGTCGTGCCCGCCACCGAAGCCGGCAAGGAGCCGACGGTGAACACGATCTATGCTCCGGCAGAGCAGACGACGTACACAGAGGTTCAGGATCTTGAACTCGTCCAGTATGAGCTGCGTCAGGTTTCGCACTACACCTACACTGTGCCGTCTGAGGATTCCGAGACTGTATACAGCTACTACACCTCCGATCCGACCGAGAAGAGCACCCTGCAGGCGAAGATCGACGGCGTGACCCGCGATTTGACCCTTGTGGAAGAAACGGTTCCGCAGCAGCGTGCCGGTATCACCGACTTCAACGACGAGACCCACTTCGTTTACAGCACCTATGAGTACGCGCTGGATGCAAACGGCGACATTCAGTTGGATGAAAACGGCAATCCGGTCTATGCGCTTGACGGTGAAAACAACAAGATCGCTGCGAAAGACAGCAACGGCAATGTGATCTATCGTGACTACTACACGCACGACGCGACCGAGATTGCGAACAAGACCGCAACCGTGAAGATCGGCCGCTTCAACGCAGAAGTGAACTTGATCCCCGTCATCGCGTACACCTACACCAAGGACGGCGCGACCAAGACCGTGTATCAGCCCGAGGGCACAAGCACGATCACGGTGGACGGCACAGATTACACGCTGACCGCTGTGAGCCCGACCGAAGTCGATCACCGCGTGATCGCACGCGCGAAGGATTGGGGCATCGACTCCATCACCGGTGCGAGCAACTATGAACGCACCGACGCCAAGGCGGATCGCTTTGTCGAAATCCTTTGGGGCGTGTTCTCCCCGCTGGAATTCGTGCTCAACTTCCTGCTGCGCGGCGAAGAGGGCGACGACATTGAACTGCTCAAGGGCGACGGCGCCGAAAAGGGCATCCTGTCTGTCAAGGGCAACAATGGCTACAAGACCGCGATCTATGAGCTGCTGCGCGTGCTGTCGCTCGACGCGTCCACGCTTGTGACGCCGGAAGAATACAACAGCGCTTCCGCCCGCGGCACAAAGACCACGCTGACCGCCATCACCGATCCGGTGCTCGATCTGCTCCACAACATCTGCACCAAGCCGCTCGAAACCGTGCTGAGCATCCTTGCGAAGCTCTCCTACTTCGTTGCGAACGACGGCCTTGAGGCAGTGATCACCAGCCTGATCTCCCCGGCGCTTGCACTGCTTGACATTGCAGACCCGATCGTCGGCGACGTGGTCAACGACCTGCTTTCCGGTCTCATCAACGACTACCTCAGCGATTATATGCCCGAGGATGCCGGTACGACCGACGAAGAAGGCAAGAAACACTACACACTGAAAGACCTGCTCGGCATCGCGGGCGATGACGGCTCCAACATCGTCACCATCGTCAACGGCCTGCTCAGCAGACTCATCATCAACCTCAACGAGGACGCTACGGCGAAGAAGTACGTTTACCGTTATGTTGTCGGCCAGGATGAACAGGGCCACGACATCTATGCGGAATACTACAGCCGCAAGTCCAACGAGACCACGTTCACCGTGCCGAACGAGGTGGAAGGCTACGGCGGAGAGACCTTCGATCTTGAACCGTTATATGTCTACCGCTACGAGACCTTGCGCACCGATCGCAACGGCGACCCGATCCCGACCTACGTGCTCGACGAAGAGGGTCACGAAGTGCTTGACGAAAACAACGAGCCTGTGATCGCGAAGGACGACAACGGCAACGTGATCTATGAAGTCGCAACGGATGCCGAAGGCACCCCGATCTACGCGGAACACTACGATGTGGAAGGCGCCACGACGTTCACCGAAACGCTCGGTGAAACCGAAGTGACCTATCAACTCACCCCGTTGTACCAGTACGTCTACTACTATGACATGCTCGGCAACGGCGATGATGTCTCCCTGCTGACGTTCTTCGATCCGGATCCGGACCTTCAGGAATACACCCTGGGCGGCAAGACCTACAGAATTTCCGATTACAACCTTGAAAACAGAGGTCTCGCGCGCTACAGAGCGGTCGAGAAGCTGGTGGTCGGTAGAGTGTTCAACCTGCTCAAGCCCTCCTTCTTCAGCGACTACGCGCAGCACGCGGTCATCATCAACGAACAGACGGCGTCCAGCAAGGTCTACTTCTGGTACCACGACATCGTGAAGGATGAAAACGACAACGTCATCAGCGATACGCTGACCAAGATCAACTCCAAGGATTACAGAGCCGGCACCCACGGCCCGATTGAAGCGAACATGACGAAGTACGTTGTGACGAACTTCACCGCCGACATCGCCGACTCCCTGACCTACCTGCTTGAAACGGTCGCTTCCGAACGTCTGCTGAAGGTCATCGACGAAGAGCTGCTCGGCAACCTGATGGAAGACGGCAGCACTGCCAAGGAGCTTGTCGGCGGCATCCTGACCTCGCTGATCGAAAACGACTTCAGCGAGCTGGCGCTGGCGGATATCATCAGCTCCCTGTTTGAAAACTACACCATCTCCTATCTTGATCTCAGCGGCCGCCTGATCGACACCGATCACAGCGCCTACGACAACCTTGAGCCGGCAGAGAACAAAGCACAGGTTGCAACGCTCTCCACGAAGCTCGACAACGTGATCAAGGAAGCGCTGCCGGTGCTGCCGGGTCTGCTTTCCGAGTTCATGGATGTGGATACCTCCAAGACCAACGCGGACGGCTCCATGAACATCATGGGCACGATCATGAGCATCCTCACGTCCCATAAGGACGATACGGATAAGAGCCACATCCTGCGCGACATCATCTATGATATGCTCGACGAACTGCTGTTCAACGACCAGATGATGTCCACTATCCTGTCGCTTCTGCCGCAGGTGCTCGGCAATCTCGATTCGGTTCTGGGCTATGTCAAGCTGACCGGCTTCAACCTGGTCTACGATGAGTACCTTGAAAACCTGAAGGAAACCGCGGGTGCAGACTCCGGCGCTTACAAGGGTCTGAAAGAGCTCGCCGGCGATTCCACAAGCTGGGAAGAGATTCTTGAGCTGCTGCGTGAATACGTCTATAAATATGTGACCGGCCAGGATGAGTTCGGCAACAACATCTATGGAACGTATGTCAGCAACGAAGCGAACGAAACGGTCTATGTGGACGAAGAAGGCAACGAGTATCCGCTCGTGAAGATGATCGCCTACCGTTACAGAGAGCTCAACACAGACAGTGACGGCAACGCGATTCCGGGCTCCTATAAGGAGAACAGACGCGGCGAACCGGTTTACGGCACCTACTACGATATTCCGGGCGTCACGACCTACACCACCAGAGTCGGCAACACGACGGTCACCTATGACCTCGAGGCGCTGCACCGTTATACCTACACCATCAACCGCGGCAGATCGAACGCGAAGAAGGTTTCCGTCATGCTGCCTGCGGGCGAGACCCATATCACAGTCGGCACAAATGAAGACAACATGAAGATCTATCGTCTGACCGACCAGGGTGAAGTCCGTGCGGAGGAAATTCGCGTCAAGCTCATCAACTGGGGCATTGACGAGGCGGAGAACCATCGCGACGCCTTCATCAAGGTTCTGTCCGACCTGCTTGCGCCGCTGACCGATATTCTGCGCGCGGTGCTCCAGGGCAAGTACCTGACCTTGGTTGCAAGACCTGACAGAGATGCCAACGGCAAGATCGTCAAGGACGACTTCGGCAAACCGGTTTACACCTATGTGAAGGTGGAGGACGATCCGGGTCAGAGCGGCGAAGAGCTCAAGAACGGCTACATCGAAATCATGGGCTCCAACGGTTATTCCGAAGCGCTTGTCCCGCTGTTTGAAGCGCTCGGCCTGCGTGCCGGCGACGGCGAAGGCGACCTGATGAGCCACGAGGCCTTTGCGAACCTTGAAACCATCGAAGACATTCTCGGCTACCTGATGAACCTGCTGTATGCGATCATCGGCAACCTTGCGGACGGTCCGTTCACCTTCCTCGGTGAAAACCTGGCCTCCCTGCTGTACTTCGTCGCAAACGACGGCGCGTATAAGCTTGTGGAATCCGCAATCGCATTCGTCAACGGTCTGCTCGACCTTGTCCGCCCGGTCTTCGACTTCGAGCTTCCGCTTGATATGCTCAAGCTGAACGACACAGTCGAACAGGTGCTGGACGAAGACGGCAACCCGAAGATCGGTTCCGACGGCAAAGTGGAGACCACCACAACGCAAGGCCTGCTGAGCATGATCAACGGCTTCCTGCCGCTCAAGACCGACGAAAACGGCGAATACACCGACGAACCGATTCTGACGCTCACGCTCGACATGCTGTTCTCGCTGATCGGCAAGATCGGTGACTACGAAGTGCTTGACACCGTCAGAACCACCGCAAACACCTATCTCGTTGACGCGCTCGGCAACAAGGTCCTGCGTGACGGCGTTCAGCTTGAAGAGGGCAAGATCGACACCATCGTCGGCAAGCCCGAATACCTGCTGACCGGTCTGCTCGACTTCATCATCAGCACACCGAGCATCACCGATTTGATCGAAAGCATCCTGCCCGATTCCATGAAGGAAACGATCATGGGTCTGCTGGATTCTACGAACAAGCAGGAGACGATCAACGGCATTGTCAACGTGCTGCTGACGCTGTTCAATAAGTATGTTGTGTCCTACCTTGCGATCCAGGATCCGGAAGAGGGACTGGAGCTCAAGAAGGAAGCGATCAACTACTCCGGCACGACCGGCGATCCGAGAAAAGACCGTACCGTGACAAAACCGGAGACAGAGAACGCGCTGAAGATCGTTGACGAACTGATCACCCCGGTGCTGTCCATCTTCGGTATGGACTCCCTGTACAACATCATCAACGGCTTCCTGTTCGATAACGATACGCTCAGCGGCCTGATCGGCACCGCCATCGGCGCGCTTGCGTCCATCGATCCGGGCACGCTGTCCTCGATCGACGCGATCCTGAACGTGCTCAAGAGCCTCGACATCATCGACCTGCAGCTCACGCCGAACGGCTACTGCGACGCCCTGAAGGATGAATACGGCACCTTCAAGACCTTCCTTGAGGAAGCGATCGAATACGGTGTCCATCAGAAGGACGAAAACGGCAAGCTCATCAAGGACGGCGAAGGCCAGCTCATCCTCGACTACAAGCTGGATGAGGAAGGCGAAAAGATTCCGGTTTACGTCTATGACGACGACAACAACAAGGATTACAGCTACATCCTTGACGGCGAAGGCCACAAGATCCCGGTGTATGAGACCGATGAAAACGGCGACTACATCCTTGTGGATGAAGAAACCAGAATCAACGTGACACAGGAGGACAAGGACAACGGCTATGTGCTGACAGAGAGCGGCGAGAAAGTTCCGGTCTATCAGATCAACTACGAGCTCAAGTCCAACGCGGACGCCACCTGGTCCGATGTCAAGGCCTACCTTGAATCCTACGACAAATACGTTTACACCTACACGCACTACACGCTGCAGTATGACCAGACGCTGCAGAAGGACCAAGTTGTCGAACTCGAAGAAGAGTACTACGACGAAACTGCCGGTCTGAGAACCATTGAAGAAGGCGGACAGACCCTGAAGGTCACGCCGGTCATGAAGGAAGAAGACGGCAAGAGCGTCCAGACGACGAAGAACTTCTACAACTGGGGCGTGGACGACAACGACTCTTTGATCTCGCTGGTTTGCGAGCTGATCTCCCCGCTGAATGTCCTGTTCGAGCTTGTGCTCGCCGGCGGCGTGAAAGACTTTGACGCAGATGCGGAGGATCCGGTCTACGGCAAGTCCATCAGCGCGTTCAAGGAAATCAACATCATGGGCGGCAGCGGTTACGACTACGCGATCATCCCGCTGTTCGAAGCCCTCGGTCTGAAGGTGAAGGAGAACCCGAACGATGAGGACGGCGACTTCCTGAGCGCTGCGGACTATGTGGACGAGATCGAATACGGCATGTCGCCGCTTGAGCCGATCCTCGACACGCTGCTCAACAGCGTTCTGACCGAAGAACACCTTGACAAACCGATTGAATACCTTCTGAGCATCATCGCGAACCTGTCCTACACGATCAGTAAGGACGGTCTGACCACGATCATCTCCAACCTCATCGCTCCGATCAGCGCACTCATCCGCGCCATTGAAGAGCTGATGCCGGTGGCCATCGTGATCGACCTGTCGGCACTGCTTGCGAACGACAGCGAAAGCGCAGAAGAACCCGAAACGCCTGCTGAACCCGCGGATCCCGATGCGGGTGAGGACGGCGAAGATGCCGAAGAGAGCGCAGACGAGGGCAACTCCATCGTCAAGTTCTGGATCGGCGACGAAGTGGAACGCAACGGCGCACAGGTCGGCCTGACGATCGATCTGAACGCAATGACGCTGCAGGATATCATCGAAGGCCTGGTAGCGAAGTTTGTGGACGGCCTGTCCTTCCAGTTCCGCTTCTCCAAGCTGGCGGCACAGTCGGCGCTGCTTGACGACAACGGCGAAATCATCTACACCGATTCCGCAGTCGATGAAACCTGGGATATCCTGCTTGGCAGAAACGGCGCGGTCTCCACGGCCATGAACCGTCTGTGGGGCAAGAACATCCAGGGTGATGTGGCGGATACCTTCCTCGCCATCACCGATATGCTGCTCACCAGCGACAACGTCAAGGCGATCCTTGACATGGTCGGCTTCGATGTGAACTCCATCGAAAACGCAACGCTGCGCGACATCCTCAACCGTGTGATTGAGACGCCGAGCAGAGCGGTCGATGCGCTCATCAAGCTGCTCAACCTGAACTACAACGCCGAAACGTCGGCCATGGTCTTCTACTACGTCGGCACCCTGTTCTATGATTACACCACGGGCGACACCGACAAGGCAGGCACCACGGCGGCAATCGACAAGCTTGACCGCGTGCTGAACCACGCAGTTCCGCGCGTACTGCATGTCCTTGCGCAGCAGGAGAATGCGGCGAGCCTGATCGTTGAACTGGATCAGAAGTTCAACAAGGTCGACGCAGAGACCGGCAAGGTCACCTACGGCGCAACGATCTCCAACCTGCTCAACTATGTCCTTGAAACTTATGCGTTCAACGACAACGCGATCAACGGCATTTTGACCATGCTTGTGAACGCGCTGGGCAGCATGGATGCGGACACCTTCAAGCTGATCTCCAACATCGTGAAGGAAGCGCTCGGCATCGATCTGACACCGGCCGGTGTCGCGGCTGCCGCAAGCGGTTCGAACCTTGAAAACTTCTTCGGCGAAGCGACCACCTGGAGCGAGCTTGCAGAGAAGTATCACAGATACGTCTACAAGTACGCGACCTATGAGCTTGATGCTGACGGCAAGGCGGTCCTTGACGAAGACAACAACCCGGTCATCGCAGAGGACAAGGACGGCAACGTCATCTATGAGACCTACTACGATACCGCATCCGACAAGACCACTTACACGGACGACGCGGGCAATGTTTACACGCTGATTCCGCAGGTGCTTTACAAGTACGCGACCTATAAGACCGACGAAAACGGCGCGCTCGTGCTGGAAGACGGTGCTCCGGTCGTTGCCACCGATAACGACGGCAACGTCATCTATGCGGATTACACCGGCGAAGCGGGCGAAACCGTGCTGGAAGGCAAGGTCGGCGAAACCGACGTGACCTACACGCTGATCGAAGTCCATACCTACACCTATGAGATCCCGGCGCTCTATGAAGATGAAGAGCCCACCATCGCAACGGTCAACGACCTTGCGGGCAAGACGGAATACACCGTCGGCGAGGGCGAAGACGCTGTGACCTATCCGCTGATCGATAAGGGTCAGGCGGTTGCAACGGGCGTTCATGTGGACGCTGACTGGGGCGTTGACGCGAAGGAGACCTTCGCAGAAAAACGCGATCAGTTCCTTGACATCATCTATGAAGTCACCGCAATTCTCGAACCCGTACTCGTCTGGCTGTTCAAGGGAGAAAACCTGCGGCTGCTCATCGACGACCTGCAGCTCGAGGGCGCTATGGGCTATGACCACGCGGTTGTCCCGCTGCTGCGCGCCTTCGGCGTGAAGCTGAAGACCGGCGATCAGCTCGGCGCTTCGGCAACAGCGAACGACATGCTCAAGGAGATCATCTCCGGCCTGCTCGGCCTGGTCGACAGTCTGGCAGAAGCTCCGGTCAAGACGCTGCTCAACGCGGTCGGCGAACTGTCGTTCTTCATTGCGAACAACGGCGTCAACCAGGTGCTCACGAACCTGCTCAGCCCGATCGAAAGCTTTGTCTACTCCCTCGGCCTCATCACGCCGGAAGATGTGGACGCGCTCGTTGGCGACTTCGTTGTCATCAACGACGAACACTACGGCCTGACCGATCTCAAGAACATTGCCGGCAAGGACGGCAGCGGCCTGGTCGACTTCCTGAACCAGATCCTTGCGGGTCTGAGCGTCACCGACGCCGACGGCAACAAGATTGCCGTGACGACCGAGCTTTCACCGAAGTTGTTCGAAGACCTCGCGCGCATCTGCATCCGTATCACAGACCCGAACAAGTATCAGGGCATCTATGATGAAGGTGTGGAAGATCCGCGTCCGGCAGAAGACATTCCGGAAAACATCGTGACCGACTGGACGGTCGACACGACCAACGTCCTGATGTATCTGCTGCAGACCGTCTTCTCCGAAGAGATCCTCGATCTCGTCTGCACGATCGCAAACATTGACAAGACGGACGATGTCGGCGCCATTGTGATGGGTCTTGCGGGCAAACAGGACGAAGTGGTTGACCTGCTCGTCATGCTGCTGACCGAATACAGCGTTGAATACGAGAAGATCGATTCCGCAGTCCACACGAAGCTTGTGCCCGAACTCAAGGAAGGCACAACCGCAACGAAAGAGCAGATCGGCACCGCGCTTGCGGGTCTCGATACACTGCTGACAACGCTCGTCGGCTTCTTCACCGGCGGTAAGGATCTTGAGGGCATCATCAACGGCCTGCTGGTTGAAAACGACCTCGGCAACCTGCTGATGAACGCCATCGTTCCGGTGCTCTCCGGTCTGGATCTGGATATGATCCTCGACTATGTCCGCGCACTGACGAACATCGACCTCGACATCACACCGCAGGCGTTTGCAACCGACCTGTTCGGCAGCCGCCTGAAGGAATTCATCGGCGACGCCGAAACCTGGAAAGAAATTTCCGATCGCTACCAGAGCAACGTCTATGCGTATGCGACCTATGAACTCGACGCCGACGGCAAGATCAAGCTGGACGAAGAGGGCAACAAGGTCTATGCGACAGACGACGAAGGCAATCTTGTCTATAAGTTCTACTACGGTGCCGCAGGCGAAGCGACCTACACCGAAACGAACGGCGACGTCTCCATCGTCTATGACCTGATCCCGATGAACGCGTACACCTATGAAACGGTGAACGACGAGGGCGAAACGGTGAAGAACACGGTCTACCTGCGTGAAGGCACGACCAGCTACACCGACGGCAACGGCAACGTCTATGACGAACTGACCGAAGTTTACCACTACACTTACCCGACCTACGCGGTCGATAAGCAGGGCAACTTCCTGAAGGACGGCGAAGGCAACTACCTGATTGCTGTGGACGACAACGGCAACACGATCTACGGCGACTACTACGGCCCGAACGGCGAGACGACCTACACCGTCGGTGAAGGCGAAAACGCTGTGACCTACACGCTGACGAACAAGGGCAGAGCGCAGCAGATCACGATGCACAGCACGTTCGACTGGCAGATCGAAGACCTGGATGATCTGATCAACCTCCTCTCCGACTTCCTCGCTCCGCTGGAAATCGTCTTCAAGATCATCTTCGCCGGCGATCAGATCATCGTCATTGAGGATACCAAGGAAGACGGCACCCGCGGCGACGACATCCGCATCTACGGCGGCAACGGTTACAACTACGCGATCATCCCGCTGCTTGAGGCCTTCGGCATCACGGCGGAAGACGGTCTGAAGACCGCAGCGCAGTTCCAGACCGATGTGCTCGACAACCCGAACGAGACCAGCCTGCACTACATCCTGACTCTGATCTCCGGCCTTGTGGATGACATTCTGGCCGCGCCGCTGACCACGCTGCTCGGCAAGCTTGCGAACCTGTGCTTCTTCATCGGTTCCAACGGTATCTCCACTGTGATGAAGAACCTGCTCGCTCCGGTCAACATCCTCATCAAGCAGATCGACGATGCGGTACCGGTTGCAATCAACATCAACCTCAACAACCTCGGCGTTGACGGCGCAGAGATCATGGAAATGTTCCTGGGCAAGGCGCATCCGGGCGTTCCGGCCGGCATCACGATCGACCTGACCGCAGATAAGCTCTCCGAGTTCCTGAACAGCTTCGTCTCCTCGATCCAGATCGGTGACACAACGCTTGAACTCTCGCTTGACCTCGATTGGATCAAGCTCGGCAGATTCATGGCCAAGGTCGCTGACGGCGAAGAGATCAGAGACGGCGCACCGCTCGAAATGATCGACACGCTGCAGGTCTACGACATCGGCACCGTGACGAATCCGGGTATGCACAACCTCGTCAACTATGTCGGCGATGTAACGGATACCTTCATCACGCTGCTTGACACGGCTTTGACGATCGACAACACCGAGAGCATCCGCAACCTCATTTTGAGCCTTCTGCCCGACGACCTCGGCGAAACGGCAAAGGTCGTTGAGGACATCCTCGCGGACCCGGATGCAATCTACAACCTGGTCATCGCCCTGCTTGTTCTGCTGACAGAGGGCTACGGAACCGAGATTGCCGAGTACATCTACTACTACCTCGGCTCCATCGACTACAACAAGGACGGCGTTGACAACGTCATCGACAGCCTCGACACCGTCATCTCCAAGGCTGCGCCCGCCATCATCGGCATCCTTGCCGAATCCGAGCGCAAGAAACCGGCCGAAGAACAGAACGAGCTGTTCATCAACATTGACGATCAGCACTTCACCACCCTTGCAGAAATCGTGGATTACCTGCTCGGCGATATGCTGTTCACGCAGGATATGATGGGCAACATCACCTCCGCGGTTCTCAAGATCCTCGGCCAGTACATCACGCCGGCGCTTGCCGCCCAGCTCAACACGCTGATCGGCATCGACCTGAGTGTGAAGTCGTTCCTTGACAAAGTGAACAATCCGGAATTCACCGCTTACATCCGCGACGGTCTGGAAATTCCGACCGACGAGGACGGCGACGAAGTCTGGACCGACATTGCATGGGCAACCATCCTTGAAAACCACAGCACGACCGAGACGGCTGAAGACGGCACGGTGGAAACCATCGTTGACCCGATCTTCACGATTGAAGCGACCGGCGACAAGACCGCACAGGATGTCTTTATGGACGACCTGTACAGCCTGCTCACCCCGCTCGACAGCCTGCTTGCGTTCCTGCTGACCGGCAAGGATCTGAAGCTTCGCGTGGACGAGACGACCGATCTTGTTACGCTCAAGGCCGGCACCGGCTACAACGACGCGATCCTCGAGCTGCTCTACAACGGTCTGGGCATCAAGGATATGAAGCTGCTCGACGGCGAAGGCCACCAGCTTGCGATTGAACGCCGCGCCGCGAACGCGAACACCACGGGCGTTGACGCGCTGCGCAACACGGTGAGCTACTACGTTCTCGACGTTCTGCTGCAGAACCTGAAGACCGCTCCGTTCACAACCCTGCTGACCATCCTCGGCAACCTGTCGTTCTTCATTGCGAACAATGAAGTCTCCGTCTTCCTGAAGAACCTGCTCGCTCCGGCGCTCGGCCTTCTGAAGTCGCTCGACGGCGTTCTGAGCATGGATCAGATCGACAGCATCCTCAAGAGCTTCATCAAGATCGGCGAAAAGAGCTACGGCCTGACCGATCTGCTGGAGATCGCCGACGAACGCGGCGCGAACCTTGTGGATATGATCAACAACATTCTGTCGAAGATTCAGATCGCCGACAACGACGGCAACGTCTATGACTTCGGTGTTCTGCCCAAGACATTGTTCAAGGATCTTGCAAACGCCGCGATCAAGATTGACCGTACCTACACGGCAGGCGAGTCGCTTGTCGCTGAACAGACCCGCGTGTCCGCATGGCACGTGGAGATCGACGATACGCTGATGGGCATCCTCTCCGCCTTCCTGAAGCAAGACTTTCTGTCCTCGCTGGCACAGTCGCTCGGCATTGAGGCCACGAACGAAGACGGCACCGAGAATATGGTCTATAACATCCTGATGTCCCTGAACGGCAAGGCCGACGCGGTGGTCGATATCCTGCTCAAGCTGTTTAATATGTACCTTGTGGAATTCAAGGTCTATCAGCAGGAGGATCTCGTGAAGTCCGAAGGCGCGAACACGGTCATCACCTATGAGGACGGCAAGCAGCAGGCGCTCAACGACGCCATTGCAAAGATCGACGCGATGATCCCGTCCATCCTTGAACTGGTTGGCCAGGAAGGCGACCTCAAGAGCATGATCTACGGTCTGATCGAAAACGCCGACCTCGGCAACCTGATTATGGGCGCGCTGGTTCCGGTGCTTGCGAACCTGCCGGCCGATACGATCGACATGATCCTCGGCTATGTCCGCTCGCTGACCAACCTCACCGACCTCGACATCGCCCCGCAGGCGTTCACCGACGGATTCTTCGGCAGCAAGCTGAAAGACTTCATCGGCGACGCACAGACCTGGAGCGACGTTGCAGAAAACAACAAGCAGTACGTCTTCACCTATCAGCTTGTGGAAAAGGACGAAGACGGCAACATTGCCCCGGCACTGAAGGACGACGAACCGGTGTATGAGACCTACTACAGCGCGAACGCGGATCAGGCCACGTTCCGTGACGAAGAGATCGGCTACACCTACACGCTGCTTCCGATGTATCAGTACAGTTACACTGCGGACGGCGAAGAGCACATCGTCTATGCAAGAGAGGGCACAGCGACCTACACCGACGGCGACACGACCTATGATATCGTTCCGGTCTATCATTACACCTATGTCACGGTGGATGAAGAAGACGTTGTGACCACACACGACTACTTCAGCACCGAAGCGGGTCTGACCGCAACGACCATCGGCGAAGGCGAAAGCGCCGAAGAAGTCACCCTGACCGACCTCGGCCCGGCACGTCAGACGGCGATCCACTTCGATTGGGAGATCGAAACGCTCAAGGATCTGGGCAACCTGATCTGCGACGTGGCACAGCCGCTGAACGATATCCTCGCTCTGATCCTGATGGGCGGCACCGAACGCAACAGATTCGAGCTTGTCGGCATCCACAGCGGCAGCAAGATCACCGCGTTTGAAAAACTCAACGTCCTGGGCGGCAACGGCTATAACTACGCGCTCATCCCGCTGCTTGAACTGCTCGGCGTGAAGACGATGAACGCTGAAACCAGAACCGACAAGGATACGGCGGTTCTCCTGAACCAGGTTCAGTATGAGGCCGCAGTGGAAGAGAACCACGGCAACGTCCTCTACCCGATTTTGAACATGCTGTTCGACCGTGTGGACGACATCCTCGGCTCGCCGGTTGACCAAGTCCTCTCGATCTTCGCACATCTGTGCTACATGATCGCCGAGAACAACCTCGAGAAGATCATCACCAACCTCGTGGCGCCGGTCAACAACCTGCTTGAGGCTGTGGATAAGCTCATCCCGCTGGCCATCCGTATCGACCTCGCTGAGCTCATCGGCGGCGGCGAAAACGGCATCAAGACCTTCATCGGTGTGGAACACAGCGGTGTTCCGGCCGGCCTGACGATCGCCCTGTCCAGCACGGATATCAACAACCTGATCACCTCGCTGCTGAGCAACATCGAAATCGGCGGCAGCCCGCTGAACATCAACATCGCGCTTGACTGGAAGTGGATGGCAACCAAGGCCTCCCGCGATCAGAACGGCGACAACATTGCCGATACGCTCAAGAGCCAGCTCAACAACAAGTATGACATCTACAACGACAACTCCAAGTTCGCCGGCGTGCTTTACAACATCATCGGCGACAAGGCCAACGCTCTGATTACCCTGATCGAAGCGATCCTGACCAAGGAGAATGTGGACGCCATTCTTGACGCGCTGAATGTTGATTTGAGCGACACGATCAAGGATATCATTGACAATGTCATTGAAGATCCGACCCAGATTCTGGATGTGATCACAACCCTGTTCGGCGATCTGACCCCGTATGTACTGCCGGTACAGAACGTCAAGGTCACCCCGACAATGATGGGCGCCGACTACCGCGCTTATCCGAGTGCTTTGACCAAGGCCAACGCCGGCATCGTGGCCGACCGTCTGGACAACGTGATCAACACCATCATGGATATGGCGAACGTCGGTTCCCTGAAGGATCTTGTGGCGAACAACCTGTTCACCGATTCGCTGATCAGCAACCTGATGAACAAGATCGCCGGTGCCTTCGGCGGCTTCGAAGGTGCGATGGATATCATCCTAAAGCTCAGCGGCGGCCAGATCGACCTGTCCCTGGCACACTTCACCGACTACTACAAGTCCATCGGCTTCACGCCGGCTTACGCAGCGCTGAAGGATGCCACCTCGTGGGCAGAGGTCGACTTCACCGACACCGCGTGGGGCGTCAATGATGCTTACACCTTCGCCGATACCTTCGCGCAGTTGTTCCTGCCGCTTGAAAATGTCCTCAAGCTCCTGCTGCTCGGTTCCGCAGAATCGAACGACGGAAAGGCGCTCGAACTGACACTGCTCGACGCGGTCACGCTGACCGGTACCGACGCTTACGACTCCGCGATCATCCCGCTGCTTGAAGCGCTCGGCCTGAGAGCCGACCAGCTCAAGTCGCTGGCTGAATTCCGCAACACCGTCAAGGGCGACCATACGCAGCTTCTGCGCTACATCTTCAACCGCATTGCGCTGCGTCTGGAAGAGATCCTGAGCGCTCCGGGCGATCAGCTCCTGAGCATGCTCCCGACTCTGGCCTACTTCTTCGGCAGCGGCGGCCTGTACTGCGTTGCGCAGAACCTGCTTGCTCCGCTGTTCAAGGTGGCCATCGTTGTGGCCAAGGTCTTCGGCTATGACCTGACAAGCTTCCTGGATCTCGGCACACTGCTGAACGAACTGGTTCACATCAACCTGGAAATCGGCGGCAGCCCGCTGACGATCTCCATCCCGACGCTTGACTTCTACAAGCTGGCAATGTACGGTTCGTCCGGCTCCTTCGAGACGACAACCTCCCGTTCGAAGGAAGTCAACGCCTTCTCAACGCCGCTGACGCATAAGAAGGTCAACGACTACCTGAAGAACTACCCGACCGGTTACGAAGATCGCACGAACAAGACCACGCAGACCCGTCTGACCGCAAACAAGGGCGACACGCTCGTTGTTGCGCTGACCTGGCTGCTGCACGCGCTCGGCTATCAGGAGAACCGTGAGGCGCTCGCCGTTTGGATCGGCGGCCTGCTCGGCATGAAGAACAGCGGCGTGAACACCCTGAAGGGTCTGTTCAACCAGTTGTTCAACGTGGCAACCACAGGCAACCTGCCCGAACTGATTGTCTCCGCAGTTCTGAACATGCTCGGCATCGGCATCACCGTCAATGCCCTGTTCAAGAGAGATTACGACACCGTTGTCTCCATCCTGCAGAAGATCTTCGACACGATGGGTGACGGCGCAGATCCCGAAGGCGCATACGCGGGCATCGCAAAGGCGTTTGACGAAATGAGCGGCGGCACATGGTCCGGCACTGTTGGCGGTCCGTCCGACCCGACCGATCCGTCCACGCCGACCAACCCGATTGATCCGACCAGCCCGACAAGTCCGACAACGCCGACTTCCCCGACGAATCCGACGAGTCCGACAACGCCGACGGTTCCGGTTCAACCGACACAGCCGACCACAGCGCCGCAGGGCGGCAGCATCACGCAGACGACCGGTGAAAGCCTGAACTTCTTCCAGAGATTGATCAAGGCGATCCGCGAGTTCTTCCAGAGGCTGTTCAGCTTTGGCCGCTGAGAAAAAACGGCAGCATAAACCCTAACCAAAAGCCCCGGTGCCTCGGCACCGGGGCTTTTCCCGTTTTTCGCTAAATGCGGCAGCCTCCTTTTTCTGCTTTTTTGTGCCATTCACAGTTTTTTCAAGAAAAAGACGTTGATTTTCTTGCGCGTTCATGCTATGATAAGAGTACACTCGAATCATATACACAGAAAGGATGGTATTCCAATGAAAAGCAATTGCAAAAGAGGCGTTGCGGTTCTGCTTGCAGTGCTGATGCTGTTTTGCGCGTTCCCGCTGACCTCCCTCGCGGCCGATAAGTGCAAGACTTGCGGCAGCGATTTGACAGGCGAAAAAAAATTCACACAACCGACGTGTACGGAGCCGGGTTATGTCATCTATGTCTGCTCCAACCCGAAGTGTGAAGGAGAAAAGAAGCAGAACGAACCGGCAGCCGGACACAAATGGACGGAAAAGGTGGAAGATAAGTACATGAAGGATCCTGCATACTGCAAAGGTCCCGCAACGTACTACAAATCCTGCTCCGTCTGCGGCGCCAGCGCAAAGGGCGAAGCGAATGCAGATAAGCTCGTGTTCAATGGCCCGGCGGATCAGATCGACAAGAACAATCACCGCAACATCGACGTGAAGATTCCGGGAGAGCCCGCAACCTGCACCAAAGAAGGCAAAACCGGCATCGGTACTTGTAAAGATTGCCAAACGCCTTATGTCGGCGGCACGGTGATTCCGAAGCTTCCCCACACCGAAGGCACACCCGCCAACTGTGTGGATAAGGCGATCTGCAAGGTCTGCAAACAGTCCTACGGCGAACCCAATCCCAACAACCACAAATCCGTAAAGACCGACCCCGCAAAGCAGGCGACCTGCAAAGCGACCGGTCTGACCGAGGGCAGCCACTGCGAAGCCTGCAAGAAGACAATCAAAGCGCAGGAAACCGTGCCCCTTGCGGCGCACACGCCGACCACAAAGAACGTGCCTGCCACCTGCACCAAGGACGGCGTTCTGAACGAGATGACCTGCGCGGTCTGCGGTCAGATTCTGGAACCCGGCACCGTGCTGCCGAAGACCGGCCACAAATGGGGCAACTGGTCTGCACCGGCGGATTATTCCTGCGCAAAGGGCGGCACTGTCAGCCGTGTTTGCAGCGTCTGCAAAGAAAAGGAAACCAAAACGCTGGGTGCGAATGAACACGCGCTCGTGGTGGATGAAGCGGTTCCCGCCACCTGCACCAAGGACGGTAAGGCGGAGGGCAGCCATTGCGGCATCTGCAACACCGTTATCAAAGAGCAAACCGTGGTTCCGGCGCTCGGTCATGATTTCACCGGCGAAGTGAAACCGAACAAAGACGGCACCCATGCCTATAAGTGCTCGCGCTGCGACGAAGTCGGCGGCCAGGTCAAGTGTGTGGACGTCAACCGTGACTGCGTTTGCGATCAGTGCCGCGAAAACATCCCGCACACGTTCACCAACTACATCCCCGACGGCAACGCCACCTGCAAAGAAGACGGCACCAAGACCGCCGTTTGCGACATCTGCGGCCAAGCAACAGACAAGCAGCCCGACGTCGGCTCCAAGGACAAGGCGGAGCACGATTTTAAATTTGTTGCGCAAAACGACGCGACCTGCATGGTCAACGCGCACGAAATCGGCACCTGCACGCGCTGCGGCGCCACCATCACCCGTGAAATTGCCGGCACAGCCCTCGGCCACGACGAAGGTGACTGGCAGGTTCCCGAAGGCTTCGACTGCGAAGTTGGCGGCTATCGCTTCAAGATCTGCAAGCGCTGCGGCGAAGAGACCAACCGTGAAACGCTGGCGGCAACCGAGCACACCAAGGTTGTTGATCCCGCGGTCAAAGAGACCTGCACTACCGACGGCAAAACGGCAGGCGAGCACTGCTCCGTTTGCGGCGAGGTCTTCGTCGCCCAAGCCGTCATCCCCGCGCCCGGCCACAAAGCCGACGCAAACGGCTTCACAACGGTGACGGCTGCTTCCTGCGAAAAGGCGGGCGAAGAAAAAGCAACCTGCAGCGTCTGCGCCAAGACCTTTACCCGTGAGATTCCGGCAACGGGCCATAACTACAAGGTGGACGTGGTTCCGCCGACCTGCACCGAAAAGGGCTATTCCCTGCATAAATGCACCGTCTGCGGTCACAGCTTCAAGGACGCAAGCGTGAAAGCGACCGGCCATAGCTGGAAGATCACGATCAAACCGGCAACGATGAAGAAAGCCGGCTCCAAGGTTTACGTCTGCAAAGTCTGCAAGAAGAAAGTGACCAAGACGATCGACATGATCAAGACCGTCAAGCTCGCCTCCACCACCCTTGCCAAGACCGGCAAGAAAGTGACGCCGACTCTGATCGTTAAAAACAGCGCAGGCAAAAAGCTCAAAGAGGGCACGGCATACACCGTGAAATACGCCGGAGGCAGAAAGAATCTCGGCACCTACAAGCTGACTGTGACCTTCATCGGCAACTACAAGGGCACCAAGACGCTTTCGTTCACCATCGTTCCCGCCGCGCCGAAGACGGTGAAGGCAACGGCAAAGAACAAGACTGTGACGGTGAACTGGAGCAAGGTCTCCGGCGGCGACCAGTACATTGTGTACCGCGCCACATCGAAGAACGGCAGCTATAAGAAGGTCGGCACGACCACCAAGACGTCGCTGGCTGTTTCAAAACTGAACGCCGGAACCTATTACTTCAAGGTCCGCGCGATCCGTGTGCTCGACAGCGGCAACCTCAACGGTGTAGCGTCCGCTGCGGCAAAAGTAAAAGTGAAATAAGCCTTTCGGCAAAACGGGGCTGTCGCATTTAGCGAAAAGCGTTAAAGCGAATCATAAAAAGTGCTTGTATCCCAAACGGTTTTGTGGTACAAGCACTCTTTTTGTTAGCATCTATCGAAAATAGAATGTTTTATATGCTTTGACTCGACGTTTTTTCTCCCTCGGCGTACTTTTGTACAGCCTTCGGTCGAAGAAAACGCCGTTTTCATCTAAGTACTCGCTGATTCACTCGGTATGTGAAGATTGGCGAGGAAATTTTTCGTCAGATGTAACAGTAATCGCGCAGCCAACCTGACGGTTTGCAAGCGATTTCTGTGCAAAATGACGGAAAATTTACCGTCAAGATTTGCGCATCCGAGTTAATCAGTGGGTACTTAACGCGCAGTGCGACGCACTGCGCTGCTCGCCGCCGGCAAACGCAAAAAAAACAGGGCCGCAGCTCATGCGGCCCGTTGTGGGAGATTGGAATTCATCGCAGCAGATTGAACACGCGGAAGACGGAAGCGACCGCTTCCAGCACGCTCATCAGCGTGACGACCGGACCTGCCATGGCGGCAACACCGAGCGGCGGCAAAATCAGGGCAAGCAGGGGCGCAGCCAGCGGGGTCAACGCCAACAAGCCGGTATCTTCCACCGCAGAAAACGCGGAAGCACGCTGCCGGCGGTAGATCTCTTTTTGAGAGTAGACCGTAAATGCATAGGTGCTGAGTGGCAGCCCTTCATAGAAAACGCGGATGGTATGCACCCCTTCCTCCTGCGTCGAAAAGGTCAGGGTCGCCTCTTCATAGCCGCGCACACGGGCAATCGTTTGCTCATCGAGCCGAACTTCAAACGGAAACTCCGCAACACAGGTCATCGTGATCTTGTCGCCTGCGCCCACGCCGAGTCCGCAGTCGAGGCTCAGCTCTTCCTGCATGACCTTGCTGTAACAAGAAATTTGGTCGCCGATGCCGCCGCGATTGACTTCGCGCAGCGTGATGTCGGCGTTGGTGTTGCCTGCGGCGTCTGCAAAGCTGCCGGCGGCAACCGCCAGGCAGGTCGTGTATTCCGATTCGCCGAACGTTTTCGGCACGATGAGCTGCAGACGCTGCACTTCTTTCCCGTTTTGCAAAAATGTTCCGGGAACGACCGTGACAGCGGAGCCGTCAAAGCTGTCGGTGGTTTCTTCAGCGCCGTCACCGTAGACCTTGTGCGTCACTTTGACGGAAAGCGCCGGCGTTGCGGCCACAAAGGCTTCGTTCAAAATGAGCACAAAATGACAGGTGGAAGCGTTTTCTTCATAGCCGCTCAGATAAAACGCTGCGCAAAGCTCCGGCGGGAGCGTGTTTTCCTCTTCGGCAAAGGCAAACGGAGCGATGCTCAGCAGCATCAAAAGGGCAAGCAGGACGGACAACATTTTTTTCATGGGGATTCTCTCCTTGTTTCATATTTTCCTTTCAAAGGACCTGCCTATTTTAGCAGACCGCCGCGAAAAATGCAAGGGAGATCGGATAAAGAAAAAGGAAAGAACGCCTTAAGATTTACGAAATATAACACGCCTCGAAGTGTCGGGGCGTGTCTGCCTTGTTATTTTCCAACGCAAAAGCGCGAAAACACCTCGTCCACAACCGCGTCTGTGACCCGTTCGCCGGTCAGGAAAAGCAGATGGCCGATCGCGTCGTCCATGCTCACATTCACCGCGTCAAGCGTAAGGCCGCTCTGCAGTGCGTTTTGCGCTTCCCGAATCGCCGCAAGCGCTCCTTCGGCGTCTTTGCGCTGCCGCTCCGTGGTCAGCATGGCGCTGCCGGTGTCAAGCGCGTTCACGCAAAGCAGCTCTGCCGCCGCCTGCTCCAGCGCTTGCAGTCCGTTGCCGTTCAGGGCGCACAGCTCCACACACACCGGGATCGCCTTTGTGATCACGGCCTTGTCTGCTTGTTGCGGCAAATCGCTTTTGTTGAGCACGGCAATGACGTGCTTGCCGCGGCAAAGCGAGAGGATCTCCAGATCGGCGTCGTCGAGCGGCTTTGCGCCGTCAAACACGGCAAAGACCAGCCCGGCACGCACGCTTTTTTCTTTGGCGCGGTCCACGCCGATGCGCTCCACCACGTCCGAGGTGTCGTGGATGCCGGCGGTGTCCGCAAGGTGCAGCACAAGGTCGCCCAGGCGCACGGTTTCTTCCACAACGTCGCGCGTCGTGCCGGCAATGTCGGTCACAATGGAACGCCCGAAGCCCGAAAGCAGGTTCATCAGCGCGCTTTTGCCCACATTGGGCTTGCCGATGATCGCCGTTTCCACGCCTTCGGTGAGGGCGCGTCCGGCGTCAAAGCGCGACAGCAGGGCGGCCAGCGTTTGCGCGGCAGCTTCCAGCGACGCCGAAAGCGTGTCGGTCTGCAGCTCTTCAATTTCATCGTCGGGATAATCCACCCATGCGCCGAGCTGCGCCGACAGCGCGAGCAGCGTATCGCACAGTGCGCGGATCTCTTTGCTCAGCGCGCCGTCCAGCGCCGACAGCGCCGCCTTTGCGCCCTGTTCGCCCTGCGCGCCGATCAGGTTCATGACTGCCTCGGCCTCGGTGAGGTCGAGCTTGCCGTTCAAAAACGCGCGTTTGGTGAATTCTCCCGGGGCGGCGGGCACGGCGCCTGCCGCAAGCACGGCACGCAGCACGGTTTGCAGCAAAAACAGCCCGCCGTGGCAGGAAAGCTCCACCACATCTTCGCCGGTGTAGCTCTTCGGTGCGCGGAACACAAGCGCCACACATTCGTCGATGTCGCGCCCTTCAAAAAACACGCGCCCGTGCGCGGCACGGTAGCCGCGCAACGCGCCCAGCGGACGGGCCGATGTTGCGCGAAAAACACGGTCGGCAACGGTGATCGCGTCTTCGCCGGAAATGCGGATGATCCCGATGCCGCCGGCGGAGGGCGGGGTGGAGATTGCGGCAATGGTGGACATGAAAAGGCCTCCTTAATGATTCAGGAACGAAAGGGACGGCTCCGACGGCACAAGCAGACGCTTGATGAGCGTGTAGCAAAGCGAGGTTAGCTTTTCCTGCGGCAGCGCGACGTCCTCTTTCATATAGCGGCGCATCATGCCCCAAAAGCCGTCGGAGATGAAGGTGTAATAGAAGTCGAACACAGCGCGGGGCGTGTCCTTGTTATAAAGACGGAAATACTGGTAGTTGAAGTCGCTGAAAATATCATAGCATTTGCCGGAAAACGAGGTAAAATACATCGGGCTCATGAGCATTTCGCAGATTTTGCGGTTCTCGAGCACAATTTCCACCAGCGCGTTGATCGAGCCGAGCACGTTGTCCGGAAATCCGATCCGGCCAAGATCAACCAGTCGCGCACGCATCTCGTCAAGCACACTGCTTTCAATCTCTTCAAACAGCTCGTCCAGTTCGCTGTAATGAAAATAAAATGCGTTGCGGCTCAGACCCGCAGCTTCACACAGGAGCTTGACCGTGATTTTTTTTTCGGGGCTTTTGATGGAAAGCTCCACAAATGCGTCCTGAAACGCCTGCTTGGTGCGCTGAACACAGCGATATTCTTTTGTCGCCATATTTTTTCTCCTTTTTTGAGAAGATTTGTGACACAATGTACGAATTTTGTGAAAAATCGGGCACTTTTTAAGAAACTGTAAATTGACATTTGGGGAATACCTGCTATAATGAGTACAGTCTATCACATTTGTGACACATTGTCAAATAAAACGGACAGAAAGAAAATGAGGGAGCGGATCATTTATGTATATCGGATATGACAAATATGTGGAGCCGAAGGAGCGGTATCTGACAAAGCCGGACGACGGCATGTCGATGTATGAATATTTTCTCGGCTGCCATGCGCGTATTTCCAAGGATTACGGCGATTACGGCGCGTTTACGACCCCGGTCGTGGACGAGCTTTGCGAAACGCCGGTGTCCGTGCTGCTGCACGACATTGAAGCGCTCGCGGCCTACCTTGCTTCTGAGGGCTACCGGGAGGGCGACGTGATGACGGCGTTTATGCCGACCTGCGCCCACGCCTATCCGGTGATGCTCGCGTGCAACAAGCTCGGCATGGTCGTCAACTTTGTGCACCCGTTGACGCCGCCGGATGCGCTGGCAAAGATTTTGCGCCACACAAAGAGCAAGGGCATGTTCATCCTGGACGCGATCAGCGGTTATTTCGGCAGCGTGATGGAAATGGTGCCGACCGTGGTCTGCCGCACCTCCGATTATTGCACCGGCAAGGGCAAGGCGATGGCGCAGTATAACGAAGCGAACAACATCAAAGTGCCCGATGTGCCGTATCGGCTGTATGCGGATGTGATCGCAAACGATCTGCCTGCCGTGCCGACGGTGCAGAACTTCGGCAAAAAGGACGCGTTTTATCTGCAGGGCGGCGGCACCACAGGCGAAAGCAAAACCATTCGCCTGTCCTCCTATGCGTTCAACTACCTCGCTTACAAATATTATCTGATTGACGAAGACCACAACTACAAGACCGACCACTGCCTCGCGGTGCTGCCGTGCTTCCATGCCTACGGGCTGGGCGGCCCGATCTTCTATGGCCTTTGCAACGCGTTTTCACCGATTCTGATTCCGAAATTTGACGCCGTGCAGGTCAACAACATCATCAGCAAGGTGTGCGTAACCGAGATCCTCGGTGTGCCCAAAATGTATGAAAAGCTGTTGGACGCGCCGAATTTCAGCAATCCGGGTGTGGCGAATCTGAAGCTGCTGTTTGTCGGCGGCGATGTTGTCAGCGACGCTTTTCTGCAGCGCTTTGACGCCGCGATTGAACAGTGCGGCTCCAAAGCCCACCTTTGCCGCGGCTACGGGCTGACCGAAATGTGCGCCTGTGTGACCTCCGGCAGCACCTTGCATTACAGACAAAGCTCCACCGGGTACCCCCTTGCCGGCACGGAGATGGAAATTTGGGACGAGGACGGAAACGAGCTGCCCTATGGCGAGATCGGCGAAATCGTACTTTCCGGCGAACACATCATGAACGGCTATCTGCCGGACGAAAACATTCAGGAAAGCGGCATTTTCACCGATGCAAACGGAAAACCGTGGATCCGCACCGGCGATATGGGCTCGATGGACGAGGAGGGCTACCTTTATTTCTCCGGCCGCAAAAAGCGCATCATCATCATCGCCGGCTACAACATCTATCCTGCAACGATCGAATCGGAGATCACAAAGCTCTCCTATGTGGACGAGGTCTGTGTGGTGCAGGGCTACAGCGACGCGGGAAAGCCGCTTGCAAAGCTGTGCGTTTCCCTGCGTGATCCCGCACAGGACAGGGAGGAAGCGATTGCCGCGCTCAAGAAGTACTGCGAAGCGCACATCGAAGGCTATGCCTGCCCGCGCAAGTTTGAAATCTATGACGAACTGCCGCGCACCAAGATGGAGAAGATCGACTTTGTGAAATTGATGGACCCGGTGCCGCAAGTTTAAGCGTGCCAACAATAGCATAGCATCATAACGGGCTGTCCTGCGGGGCAGCCTTGCCGTGCGGCGGCTGCCCCGGGGCGCGGCGGCGAGCAGCCATGCGCGAGGCGCATGGCGCAAGGAGCGCATGTTCGTGCGGTAACCGAAAAGGATGCGGTGTTGCGCTCCTTGGTGCGCAGTGCTGCGCACTGCGCGCTCGCCGCCTTGTCGCGCACGGCGTTGCCGTGCGCGCGCGCCCGAACGGGCGAAAAGGGGCTGTTGCATTTAGCGAAAAGCGTCAAAGCGAATAATAAAAAGTGCTTGTATCCCAAACGGTTTTGTGGTACAAGCACGCTTTTTTTGCAAAATAGAATGTTTTATAAGCTTTGACTCGTCGTTTTTTCTCCCTCGGCGTACTTTTGTACAGCCTTCGGGCGAAGAAAACGCCGTTTTCATCTAAATGCGACAGCCCCTGCGTTATTGCAGGTGTGTTTTCGCTCAGCGCATCAAGCGGCGGATGACCGCTTCGCAGTCGGCCTCGTTCATAATCTTCGGCACCGGATACAGCGGATTCGCTTCCTTCAGTGCACGCTTGACAAGGATCGGCAGGTCCTCTTCCTTGATCTGCTCAAAGCCGTCGGGAATGTTCATGCGGCGATTCATTTCACGAATCTCTTCGATGAACGCCTTGGCTTTTTCTTCGTCGGAACCGAGCTTGCAGGTGCCGGTCATCTCCGCAAGGCGAGCCAGACGGAACCATGCTTTTTCACCGTAGTAATCCAGAACATACGGCAGAATCACGGACATGGCAAGACCGTGGGGGATGCCGTACATGCCGCCGAGGTTGTGGCCGATGGCGTGCACATAGCCCACATAGGCGCGGGTGAACGCCATGCCGGCGTAATAGGACGCCTTGAGCATCGTGTTGCGCGCATCCATATCCTTGCCGTTGGCATACGCCTTTTCCAGCGAGGAGAAGATCATCTTCACGGCCTTTTCCGCATAGACCTCGGTGCTTCTGACGTTGCTGCGGCCGATATAGGCTTCCACAGCGTGCGTGAGCGCGTCCATGCCGGTGGTGGAGGTGATGTGCGGGGGCAGACCGACTGTCAGCTCGGGATCGAGCACCGCGTATTTCGGGCGCAGCTTCGGATCGTTGATCGCGTTCTTTTCGTGCGTTTCGGGATCGGAGACCACGGCGGCAACGGTCGTTTCGGAGCCGGTGCCTGCGGTGGTGGGCACAGCAAAGAGGATGGCGGGCTTATGGAACACGCGCAATGTGCCGCGCATCTGGCGCACGCTGGTGCGCGGATTGGTCACACGCGCAGCCGCAGCTTTGGCGCAGTCCATCGGGGAGCCGCCGCCGAAGGCGATGACCGCCTGGCAGTGGTTGTCAATGTACATCTGCTTCGCGTCTTCGATATTGCCGATGGTCGGGTTCGGCTGGGTGCCGTCATAAACAACATACTGCACGCCGGCTTCGTCCAGCTTTTCATACAAGCCGTCCAGCAGATGCAGGCCGGTCAGACCCTTATCGGTGACGACAAGCACGTTGTTGATGTTCTTGGATTTGATCAGGGCGGGCAGACGTTTCACAGCGCCGGGGCCCTCAAGCAGTTCGGGTTCGGACCAGTCAAAGATGAACATCGCATATTTCATCACGCACTGGAAGGTTCTGTAATAGGCTTTTTTCAGTTGCCACATGGGAAAAACTTCCTTTCTGCAGTTTAATACCTATATTTTACACTCTTTTGCGCTCTTTTGCAAGCCCTGTTGAAATTTTTCCTTTGCTTTTCCTTTGAAAAAACAACAGCAAAGGGAACCGCCCTTGCTCAAGGAGAAAAAAGACGCACTTTTTGGCCAAAGGCTCTTGACAAACGCGGCAGCGCGGCATATAATATCAATAGTTGAACAACTGCTCAACTATTCAACAAAGGCGGGTGAACCAAATGGCCGATGAGGAAAGACTGGAGCTTTGCGAGTGCGAATGCATCCACGACGACGTTGTCTGCGCGGTGAACGAAAAGCTGCAGCCGGCGCGGGAATATGAAAATCTGGCGGCGCTGCTGAAGCTGTTTGCGGACGCAACGCGCGTCAAGCTCTTGCATGCGCTTGAACAGCACGAGCTTTGCGTGTGCGATCTTGCGGTGCTGCTGGGCGTCACAAAATCCGCGGTGTCGCATCAGCTCAAGCTCTTGCGTATGAGCAATCTTGTCAAAAGCCGCCGCGAAGGGCAGATCGTCTATTATTCGCTGGCGGACGACCATGTGCGGCAGATCATCGACATGGGATTTGAACACCTGTGGGAATAAGGGAGGCCTTGCAGATGAAAAAGAAATTCAAGTGTGAAGTGGACTGCGCCGCCTGTGCGGCGAAGCTGGAGGACGCAATCAAAAAGGTGGACGGCGTGGAGGATGCCACGGTGAATTTTTTGATGCAAAAGCTGACGCTGATCGTGGACGAAGCGCGTTTTGACGATGTTTTGAAGAATGTCATCAAGACCGCGAAAAAAGTGGAACCCGACACGGTCATCACGGTTTGAGGCGAACGGAGCCATGACGAAAAAGCAAAAGCAAACGCTGCTTCGCATCCTCATCACAGCCGTGCTCTTTGCCGCGCTGCTGGTGCTGGAGCATACCGGCGTGCTCCGGCCGCTGGCGAATGGGGCGGTTTTTCTGCTGTATCTGCTGCCGTATCTGCTGATCGGTTATGATGTGCTGCTGAAGGCGGGGCGCAACATCGTGCGCGGCAACGTGTTTGACGAAAACTTTTTGATGAGCCTTGCAACGCTTGCGGCGTTTGCACTCGGGCTGTTCGGCGAACCGGAGTACGCGGAAGCGCTGGCGGTGATGCTGTTTTATCAGGTCGGCGAACTGTTTCAAAGCACTGCGGTCGGCCGCTCCCGCCGGGAGATCAGCGACCTGCTTTCGCTGGCGGCGGAAACGGCGAACCTTGTGACGGACAGCGGCGTGGAGATCGTTGATCCCGAAGAGGTGGAGATCGGCGCACACATCCTTGTCAAACCAGGCGAAAAAGTGCCGCTGGACGGGATCGTGCTGTCCGGCGCGGCCTTTTTGGATACTGCGGCGCTGACCGGTGAAGCCGTTCCCCGGCGCGTGGAGGTCGGCGATGCGGTGGTCAGCGGCTGTGTGGTGAACGACGCCGCGCTGACGATTGAGGTGACGCGGCGCTATGAGGATTCCACCGTCGCCAAGATTTTGGAGATGGTGGAGACCGCAACGAACAAAAAGGCGAAGCTCGAAAACTTCATCACACGCTGTGCAAAGGTTTATACCCCTGTGGTGACCGTCGGCGCCGTGCTGCTTGCAGTGCTGCTGCCGCTGATCTTCAAAACAACGTGGACGGACGGCATCCGCCGCGCGTGCAACTTTTTGATCGTTTCGTGCCCGTGCGCGCTGGTGATCTCTGTGCCGCTCGGCTTTTTCGGCGGCATCGGCGCCGCGTCGCGCATCGGTGTGCTGGTCAAGGGGTCCAACTTCCTCGAAGCCGCCGCGAAGCTCAAAACGCTTGCGATGGACAAAACCGGCACGCTCACGGAAGGCACCTTCACCGTGCAAAGCATCCATCCGGCAAACGGACAGACGCGCGACGGGCTGCTGCAGCTTGCTGCATGCGGCGAGGGCTATTCGAACCACCCGATCGCCGAAGCGCTGCGCGAAAGCTACGGAAAAGAGATCGACGTTTCGCTTTTGGGCGAACCGCGCGAAATTGCGGGGCAGGGCGTTTGCGTTCTGCTGAACGGGCAGCCGCTGCTGCTGGGCAATGAAAAGCTGCTGCGCGAAAACGGCGTGGCGTTTGAACCCTGCGAAGAAGCCGGAACGGTCGTTTACGCCGCGCTGGCCGGTGCATATCAGGGCGCGATCGTGATCGGCGACCGCGTCAAGGCGGGCGCAAAGCAGGCGCTTGCGGCGCTCAAGCAGTGCGGTGTGACGCAAACGGTCATGCTCACGGGTGACCGCGCATCGGCGGCCAGGGCGGTCGGCGACGCGGTCGGTGTGGACAGTGTGCGTGCAGAGCTGCTGCCGGCGGATAAAGTGGCCGCTGTGGAAGCGCTGCTGGAAAGCAAAACGCCGGGCACGGCGGTCGGCTATGTGGGCGACGGGCTCAACGACGCGCCGGTGCTCATGCGCGCGGACGTCGGCTTTGCCATGGGCGCGCTGGGTGCGGACGCCGCGATTGAGGCGGCGGACATTGTGCTGATGGACGACGATCTGGAAAAGCTGCCGCGCACGGTTGCCCTTGCGCGCAAAACGATGGGCATTGTCAAGGGCAATGTGGTGTTTGCACTGGCCGTCAAGCTGGCCATTTTGCTGCTGAGCGCGTTCGGCCTTGCCACAATGTGGATGGCGGTGTTCGGCGATGTGGGCGTCGCGGTGCTGTGCATCCTCAATTCCATGCGGATGTTAGTCGGAAGTCGGAAGTCGATAGTCAGAAGTCGATAGTAGGGGCGGCCATTGGCCGCCCGCTTTTTTGATATAATGTGTGTAAAACGAGATTCTCGTGTTTTTTCTTTTTTAGGCTTGCATTTTGGGAAAAGATATGGTAACATATAAGTGCCAAACAAGTACGGGCGTTTTGCCCGCCGCAACAATTGAATGAAAAATGTGACTGCTTTGTATAATAGTCGCGTTGTCGGTTCACTTTTTTATAAAAGTGTATCCCGACTTCCGACTTCACGCTATTATACAGCGGTCTTGAATTGTTGCGAAGTACTTGTTTGGCGACATGTGGGATGCCTTTTTATGCGTCCGACATGGGCGCATTTTTTTGTGCCCGAAAATAAATTTTCCGAAAGGGGAAATGTGTAATGAAAAAAGTCCGCCCACCCATCCAACGAGTTTTGTCAGTGCTTTTGGCAATCCTGACACTGCTCAGTTGCTGCACGGCTGCGTCGTTCTGCTTTGCTGAAAACGAAGAAGCGACAGAGACGGCAGCACCGTCTCCAACAGTTGTCTTTGACAGCTACTCATACGCAGATAAAAACAGAAAAATCGAACTGAATCCGGAAAACGGTACACTGACAATTTCCGGAACAGGCACGCACCTTTCCGATCCGGACGGCTTCCTTACCTGGGCAAAATCCATTGCGCCGCTGGTAAAGTGTGTGCATTTGACAAAGGAAACAACACTGTATAATCGCGGGGAAAAGGAAATGGACGCACGGGTCTTTGATCGGGCGCTGTCCATGTTTGTCAATCAGGAAAGCTTTTCTGTTGAAAAGGGGAGTGACACCTGCACCGCAAAGGACGGAGTGCTCTATACGCCGTACTTTACTTATTTGATTCATTATCCGGCAGGAAAGACGGATAAGAGTTATACGATTCATAAGCGTTGTATGAACCTCTATCCCTTTGCCTTTTGTAATGTTCAGCATTTGGAAACCCTGGAGTTCCCGTTTTGCCAGATCATCGATGACGGACCTCTCTATTCTTCACTTTATGATGACACTTACAAGATGCAGCGCTATGTTATGGAATTGGGCAAGTATTCTTTGACAAAAGTGAATCCCGAAACCATGGAAGAAGGCGCTTGCTCGATCCGGAAGATTGTCTGGCACGGCGAAGGAAAGTATTTGAGGCTGAAAGCGGAGGGGGTTGAAGGAAACGATTTGCTGCAAAGCGTTGAAATTTCCGAAAAAAATGTCCTCGGGGTTCAAAAGCTGTTTTTTACATTGTCGATGGCTTTTTATATTCTTCGTACACAGATCAAAGGGCTATTTGAAGGCAAGGATGTTTATTAATCGATTAAACCAGAAAACAAATAAAATTCAAAAATAGTATTAGGAGGATAATTATATGAAAAGAATGAAACAAACCTTCACCATTTTGCTGGCAGTTTTGATGATTGCGCTGTCGGTGCCGCTGGCTTTTGCGGAAGGAACGCATACGCACAATTATCTTTATGATGTTGGCACAGAAGAAAGCGCCGATCATTATTGGGTAACGGTCAGTCCCGCACTTGAATCCGCAGGTCTTTCGTTGACCTTTAAGCTTTGCAGTGAATGCGGTGTTGTCATGTTCGCGCAAGGCTACGTTGAAGGCGAATATATGGAAGAAGAAATGGTTTTGGGGTATGAGAGCAGCTTCTTCGGCGTTACAATTCATCAGCCCGGTCCTGCACAAGATGAATTTGAGGGATATACGCTCCTTCCGACTTCTGCCGATGGCTTGAGCGACGGCGACAAATGGTTTGACAAAGAATCATTTCTTGCGGAATATAAAAGCAATTACGCTCTGTTGGTTGCCACGGGAATGCCTGAGGATAATATGCCAACGCCCGAAGAATACGCGGAACTCTTCAGCGTGGTAAAATTCTATCTCAGTGAAGATGGGTCTTCTTTGAAAATGGATCAACAAGGAATAATCAGCACCTATACCAACGCAGGCGATGACGCCGATATGTTTGAGTATTACGCAAAACATATCAAAACAGTCGTTGAAGATACGCCGGATACACCGGACACACCGGACACGCCGGATACGCCGGATACGCCGGATACCCCGGATACGCCGGATACCCCGGACACGCCGGATACACCGAATACGCTTGTCACGCCGGATACACCCAATGAGCCGAGCAGCGATGATACACCGGCCTCGAATGGAATTTCAGCTTTCTTTGAAAGAATTGCGGATTTCTTCCGCAGCATTTTGGATTTCTTTGCAAACATTTTCAGCTCGATCGGCTTGAAGTGAATTGGGCTTTCGCCTTGTCAATGGCGTTTAATTCTTTGCACACAGAGGCTGTTTGAAGGCAAGGACGTTTTTATTAAATCAGTAAAGCCTTAAAAAATCTCAATACAGGAGGATAATTATATGAAAAAAGTTACTGTGAAAGGTTTGTTCATTGCACTTTTGGCACTCGTTCTGTTCGTTACAATGGCAGTTGTTGCTTCTGCGCAGGAAGCGGCGATTGTAGAAAGCGGAACTTGCGGAGATAATTTAACTTGGACATTAGACAGCGAGGGCACGTTGACCGTCAGTGGAAACGGTTACATCTACGGAGATTTGCTGAAAGGACCTTTCTGTGAAAAGAGCCTGATAAAAAAAGCAGTCATTGAGCAAGGCGTGTATGATATAGGCGCTTATACATTTCAGGATTGCGAGAACTTGACCAGCGTCTCTCTTCCAAATGGAATTACTACTATTGACAACTATGTTTTCTCCAGTTGTCATAACCTGAAAGATATAACGATTCCGAATACTGTTAGAAGCATCCAGCAGGGAACGTTTTCCGATTGCAGCAGCCTCACAAGCATTGTGATTCCGGAAGGCGTTGAGGAAATCGGATGGGCTGCGTTTTCCCGTTGCAGCAGCTTGACCAGCGTCCATATTCCAACCAGTGTAACGTTCATTGCTCTTGAGGCGTTTGCCGATTGCAACAACATCAGCGATGTTTACTATGCAGGTTCCAAAGCGCAATGGAATAGTATTCATTTCGGCAATGAAGGAGAAGGCAACGAAGCTCTGCTCAACGCAAACATCCACTTTGCTTCTTCGGATTCCGGAAAAGAACTCAACTTCTTCCAGCGCATCATCCAATGGTTCCGCAATCTGTTTGCAAGACTGTTCGGCAGATAAACGTACCCCTTCTACCACTCGCCTGCGGGCGAGCGGTTCCCCTTCCCCGATGAATCGGGGAAGGCTTTTTTACGCCAAATCTTCGCTTTTTAATTTATGCGTTTTGCCGAAATGTATGACAAGAGTGTGAACTTGATTTTTGCGCTCTTGTTTTTTGCACTGAAAAACGATAAAATAAAATGGATTGTGGAGAGATTGAGAGGATAAGGGAATCAGGGATTAAGGGATTAAGGAATCAAAGGAACATTCCAAATTCCACATTCCACATTTCCCTTGTTCCCTCAACCCCTTACCCCCTGATCCCCGCAACGTTACCCCGCAAAGGAGATGTTCCCATGAGCAACGCCATCCACCTGCTTCGCCGCTATTTTTCCATGTTCCTTGCCTTTTTGCTCGCGCTGATTCCGCTTTCCGGCGCGATTCAAGAGGACAGGGACGAAAGCATCCGCATGAGCGCCGCCATCGTGTCCGATGTCCACATCGACCGCCGGCTGCCGCTCGGGCAGCTTGCGCTGAAAAACTGCTATCGCGATATGCGCTCCCTTTCGCCCGACGCCGCGCTTGTGCTCGGCGATTTGACCAATTACGGCGACTATGCCACGCTGGAACGCTTTTTTGAAATTACAAAAGCGTCGCTCGGCGATGTCGCGCCGGTCGTCATCTCCGGCAACCACGATATCGGCCACGCGAAAGACGCGGACGGCGAACGGATGAACCCCGAAGCGCTGGCGGATTTTGTTTCGCTTTGCAACGAATATCTCGACTATGCAATCGACACGCCCTACTACACCCGCCTTGTGAACGGTTACGCCTTCATCTGCCTGAACGATGAAAGCGAAAGCAACTGGGATCACCCCGAATACAGCGACGCGTGCCTGCGGTTTTTGGAAAGCGAGCTGAACACCTATGCCGATCAGGGCAAGCCGGTGTTTGTGCTGATGCATGTGCCCCTGTCCGGCATTCACGGGGAAGAAAACTTTTATGAGGGCGGCGGCACCGAGGAGCCTTGGAGCAGCGCAATCAAAAACACGCTGGAAGCGCATTCCAACGTGTTCTGCCTGTCGGGTCATTTCCATAAGGCGCTGTCCAAAAATCAGGACGTGCCGACCTATCACTGTGTAAACGGTGTGCATTATCTGAATCTGCCGTCCTATCTGATGCCGAACTGGCCGGTCGGACTTGCCGTGAACGGCACCGGCTATCTGATGGAGGTGCGCGATACAAGCGTGACCTTCCGCTGCCGCAGTTACTACCTGCACAACTGGCTGGCGAATTACGATTTCGAGATTTCGCTGGTCTGATCAACAAAATATTCCGTGACCGCGCAGCACAGGCAATAGACCCTTGCTGCGCCGTTTTCCGTCAGCACCTGCGCACATTCGTGCAGCGTTGCGCCCGTGGTTTTGATATCGTCGATGAGCAAAACCGTCTTGCCGCGCACGTCGGCGCCCTTTTGCAGCGCGAACGCGCCCAATAGATTTGTTTTGCGTACCGCTTCGCTGCATTCATGCTGTTTTTCGGTCTCGCGCGTCTTTTTCAAAAGCGGCGCAAAGGGGAGCAGCAACTGCGACGCAGCGCGCTTTGCCAGCAGTGTGCTCTGGTTGAAGCCGCGCGCACGCTCGCTCTTTTTCGTCATCGGCACGCTTGTGACCACGTCCGGCTGGACATTCGCAAACCGCACGGCAAAGCAAACTGCCATCTCGCGGCCGAGCTTTGACGCGAGCGCTTTTTCGCCGTGAAATTTGAGCTCCAGCAGATCGTCGCGCACCTTGCCGCAATAATAAAACGGCGCGGCGAGATGTTCGAGCGTCACTTCGCCCGAACGCGCACAGGTGCAGCGGTCAAGT
Source organism: Clostridia bacterium (assembly GCA_017450005.1). GTDB lineage: Bacteria > Bacillota > Clostridia > Oscillospirales > Acutalibacteraceae > UBA1425. The sequence goes on along the minus strand of JAFSYM010000104.1, from coordinate 26,962 downwards.
CCGGCGCCGCAGTGTTCGCAAACCGGGGCGTCCACCCGCTTGGTCTGCAAACTGTGACAGGTGCACTGCGTTTCACCGAACGGCAGCACCTTTCCGCAAACCGGGCAGCGCCGAGGATAAAACAGATCGAGCAGACGGGAAGCGATCATGACAGATTGCTTTCGCGGATGATATACTGCGGCCGATTGCGCACTTCTGTGAGCACACGGGAAAGATAAATACCCAGCACCCCGAGCGACAGCAGCAGCAGCCCCGTGAGCAAAAACGCCACGGCAACGAGCGGATGCACGGCGTGAACGGTGACGCCGGTGCAAAGCTGCAAAATGAGCTGCACAAGCAGTGCGATCAGACTGCCGCCGCAGCAAAGCGCACCGAGCAAAAGCGGCAGCAGCAGCAGCCGGTCGGAAAACGCGAGAATGCCGTCAAAGGCGTAGCGCACGAGCTTTGCAAAGCTCCATTTTGTTTCGCCGGCGGCGCGTGCGGTGTTTTCGTGCGGAAACCATTTTGTGCGAAAGCCCACAAAGGCAAAGATGCCCTTGGTAAAGCGGCAGTGCTCCGGCAAAGAGAGGATCGCGTCCGCCACACAGCGGCGCATCACGCGGAAATCCTGTGCGCCGGGGTCAATCTGCACGTCGCTCAAACGGTTGGCCAGCCTATAGAACGCGTTCGACAGGAGGCTGACGAGCTTGCCTTCGCCGCTGCGGTCGGTTCGTTTTGCGGCGGCAACGTCATAGCCATCCTCAAGTGCGCGCAGCATCTCCGGCAGCAGCGCCGGACTGTGCTGCAGATCGGCGTCGAGGATGCCGATATAATCCGCCGTGGCGGCGCGCAGTCCCGCGAGCATGGCGGCCTCTTTGCCGAAGTTGCGCGAAAACGAAAGGTAGCGCACGGCGCTGTCGGCTGCGGCAAAGCGCTTGAGCACCTCCAGCGTCGCATCGCTGCTGCCGTCGTCCACAAAGAGCAGGCGGCAGTCGTAGCCTTCGAGCGCGGCGCGCACCTCTTGCAGCGCCTGCATCAGCAGCGGCAGCACCTGCGCCTCGTTATAGCAGGGAATGATCAGATCAAGTGTTTTCATAGCGGATACAACCTCTACATAGATTCTTATACATTTTATCATAACACGTTTTTGAAAGGAATTCAAGAGAAAGCGTATGAAACGGTACGACACGATTCTTTGGGACTGGAACGGCACACTGCTGGACGATCTCGCACTGAACCTCAAGGTGGAAAACCGGCTGCTTGCGCGGCGCGGAATGACGCAGATGGGATCCAAGGAGGTCTATCTTGCACATTTCGGCTTTCCGATCATCCGTTTTTACGAGCGGCTGGGCTTCGATTTTTCCAAGGAGCGCTACACCGATGTGGCGGACGAATACATGGAAGTTTTGCGCGAGCTTTCGCACGAAGCGGGCTTGTTCAGCGACGCGAAGCCTGTGCTGCAAACCTTGCAAAACGCGGGCTTTCATCAGGTGATCATCTCTGCGGCGGAACAGACACTGCTGACGCAGCAGGTGCAGACGTTCGGCATCGACCCCTATTTTGAAGCGGTGCTCGGCAGCAGCGACAACCTCGGCCAGAGCAAGGTGGATACCGCGCTTTCCTTTTTGCGCGCGCATGCGCTCGATCCGGCGCGCACGGCGTTCATCGGCGACACGACCCATGATTATGAGACGGCCGCCGCCCTTGGCTGCGATTGCTTTTTTGTTTCGCGCGGACACAACAGCCGCGCGCGGCTGCTCGACACGGGCTGCCCGGTGTATGATTCGCTTTCGGACTTGTGTGAAAGGCTGGTGACGGCATGAACATCCTTCTTGCGCCCGATTCCTTCAAAGGCACCCTTTCGGCCACCGAGGTGTGCGCTTTGCTGCGGCAGGAGATCTTGTCCGCTTCGCCCGATGCGCTGGTCACGGCGCTGCCGATCGCCGACGGCGGAGAGGGCACGGTCGACGCGTTTTTGCACATTTTCGGCGGCACGCGCGTCACCGTGCGCGCCCACAGCCCGCTGCTTCATGAAATGGACGCGGATTATGCGGTCTTGCCCGACGGCACGGCGGTGATCGAAACGGCGGCTGCCAGCGGCATTGCCATTGAATTGCAAAACGACGCCCTGCACGCAAGCACGTTCGGCACCGGCGAGCTGTTTTGCGACGCGCTGAACCGTGGCTGCCGGAAAATTGTACTCGGACTCGGCGGCAGCGCAACGACCGACGGCGGCGCCGGGCTTTTGACCGCGCTCGGCGCACGGTTTCTGGATGCGGACAAACAGGCACTGCAGCCCGGCGGCGCGGCGCTTGAACGGCTGCAAAGCATCGACCTTTCCGGATTGGACAAGCGGCTGCAAACGGCGCGTGTGACCGTGCTGTGCGACGTGAAAAATCCGCTCTTCGGCAAAAACGGCGCGGCGGCCGTCTTTGCGCCGCAAAAGGGCGCGGACGCTGCGGCGGTGGCAACGCTCGACCGCGGGCTGCGCACGCTGGCCGACGTGAGCGCAAAAACGCTCGGGGCGAGTTTCAGCGCGTGTGAAGGCGCCGGTGCGGCCGGCGGACTCGGGTTTGCGTGTCTTGCCTTTTTGCAAGGAACGCTCACCCCCGGCATCGATTATATCTTAGACGCGGCGTCGTTTGCGGAACGCGCAAAGATCGCCGACCTCATCATCACCGGCGAAGGCAAAATGGACGCGCAAAGTCTGATGGGCAAAGCGCCCTTCGGCGTGGCAAAGCGCAGCGGCGGCACAAGAGTGATCGCCATCGTCGGTCAGTGCGACGCGACGCCGGCGCAGCTTTCCGCCGCAGGCATTGCAAAGGTTTATGAGACCAATGCGCTGCATCGCCCGTTTTCCGAGGTGAAAGCGCGGGCAAAAGAGGATTTTTGCGCGGCGGCAAAGCTGCTTTGGCAGGCGGAAGGAAAAAACGGCGCAGAATAAAAAAAGCTTTACTTTTGACGAAAAACGGGTATAATAAAACCATCAAACATTATTTCTATGCGAAAGGAATGACAACTATGGCAGAAATCACATTGACCGGCGAAAACTTTGAAAAAGAGGTTCTGCAATCGAACCTTCCCGTGCTCGTGGACTTTTGGGCCACCTGGTGCGGTCCGTGCCGCATGATGGCGCCCATCGTGGAAGAGCTTGCGGACGAATATGACGGCAAAATCGTTGTCGGCAAGGTGGATGTGGACGAAAATGAGGACCTCGCCGCGCAGTACGGCATCATGAGCATCCCCACGCTGCTGGTCTTCAAAAACGGCGAAGTGGCTGACACCGCTGTCGGCGTCACGCCGAAGGACAAGCTGCTTTCCATGCTGCTGTAAATCATGAACCGCATTTTATTCTTCTTTGTTCGGATCATCGCCGCGCTTGTGGCGGTGATCGCGTCCTTTACGCCGCTGTATCGGCAAAACACCGCTCAGCTTGCAAAAGACAAGGCGTGGCAGAAAGCGCATGTGGAAGAACTCGCGCAGCAGTTTGCGGCAGGGACGATGCCGCAGGTGAACGAACGGGATTTCTTTGACGGCGACCTCGCTGCGGCGCTGGCGGACGGCCTCAAGTTCAACGAGCTGCGCTATGTTGCCACCCACAACAGCTATCAGAACGAAAGCGTGTCGGAACTGCAGATGTGGTACGGGATCGTCAGCCGCGTCACCTTCGGCGCTGTGCCCGCAAACGGCGGCGAGTTTCAGCTCGGGTCGCTCAGCCGGCAGCTCGACGGCGGCGTCCGCTCGCTGGAGATGGATGTGGAAACGATGAAAACCGGCAAAAAAACGTCGTTCGTCTGTCTGCATTCCCCGGTGCTGGATATGACCACCAACAGCTACAATTTCGCCCTCGCGCTGCGCGAAATTCGCCTTTGGAGCAAGGCGCACCCGCAGCATTTGCCGCTCACGGTCATTATCGAGCCGAAGGTGGCGATGCTGCCGCTGCAAAACATGGACGTGTTCACGCTCGAAAACGCGAATTTGCTCGACGCGCTGCTGAAAAAGGCGCTCGGCAGCCGGCTTGTGACGCCGGGGGATGTGCTGCGCGGCTATGAGAGCTTTGCGCAGATGCGCGAAAACGACGACTGGCCAACCGTGCAGTCGCTGCGCGGCAAGGTGCTGGTGCTGCTGCACAGCACGCTTGTGACGAACAGCTACATCCGGCAGGATCAGACCTTGCGCACACAGGCGATGTTTCCGATGCTGAACGTGCGCGACGCGAACAAGCCCTATGCTGCGTTTTTGCTTGAGAACGACCCCGAAAAGCTGGAAGCGCAGCGCCAAGCGCTGATTGAAACCGAAAAGTTCATCGTGCGCACCCGTGCGGACTCCTTCGGAAAACCGGACGAAACACCGCGCAAAGCGGCCTTGCGCAGCGGCGCGCAGATTCTTTCCACCGATTATCCGCCGCTGCAGGGGATCGAGTCGCCGTTTTCTTTTGCGAATGGCGCAACGCTCGCACGGTAAAGCGACATTTGTCTGCAAACTATGAAAAACAGCCGAGAACCCGAAAAAAAGAAAGCAACATAAGCACCCTTTTGTCTGCAAAACGCGGCGAAACGGTGCTTTTATTGTTACAAAAAAGAAATAAAAAGAAAAGTTCGTCAAAATGCTTGAAAGTTGCGTGTGCGTGTGATAAAATATAGTTGACTTTCTATAACTCCGGCAGCTTGAGGTGTTGCCGGACAAGCAAGATAGAAAGAACAAATCAATCGAAAGGGGATATTTCGAACATGAAAACCTCAAACCTCAAAAAGGCTTTGGCGCTGTTTTTGGTGCTGATGCTCTCGCTTTCGAGTGTGTCGCTGCTGGCCTCTGCGGCAAGCGGTTACACCCCGACCGGAGATTTCTATAAGATCTCCGAGACGGAACACAAGATCGCACCGGGCATTGCCGAAAATCGTGTCATCGTCAACAAGACCTCAGGCAACCAGCAGGAAATGGTTTATGCCGTTACGGTTGACCCGGCGGCAAAGGCCACAACAAGCATCATGACCGGTTATAAGGATTATGACGGCTCCAAGTGGGGCATGCAGACCGTGCGTTTGCAGGCTGACAAAGCGGCCAAAAAGACCGGCGCCAACATCGTTGCTGCTTATAACGCCGACATCTTCAACATGCAGACCGGCGAACCGCGCGGCGTTGTCGTGATGGGCGGACAGGTCTACAAATCCGGACTGGGCTACCCGTATTTCGGCATCACCAAGAGCGGCGACTATGTCATGGGCGAACACCTGACGGCAGATGTGCTTGCCACGCTGCAGGAAGCGCTTTCCGGCTTCTATATGATCGTTGAAAACGGTCAGCGTGTCGGTCCTGCAACCTATCAGCAGAGCAACGAAGCGCCGAAGACCGCCGTCGGTCTGAAAGCGGACGGCACGCTTGTCTGCGTCACCGTGGACGGCCGTAACTATCCGATTTCCAACTCGCTGGACGACTATGATCTTGCGACCATCATGATGGATCTCGGCTGCGTGAACGTGCTGAACCTTGACGGCGGCGGCTCCACGACCTACCTTGCCAAATATGAAGGCAAAGACGTGCTTGAGCTTGCAAACCGTCCGTCCGACGCTGTGGAACGCGCGGTTGCTTCTTCGCTGTTCATCGTCTCCACCGCGAAACCCTCCGGCGTGTTCGATCATGCTTCTCTGAGCCCGAACAACACCCTTTACACGCCGAACTCCACCGTGCAGTTCTCCGCCCTCGGCGTTGACTCCGCCGGTGAGCCTGCAGATCTTCCGGCAGACGGCGCGTTTGCCCTTGCCGATGATTCCTTCGGCACCATCACCCCGGAAGGCGTCTTCACCTCTACCGGCAAAACCGGCATTGTGGACGTGAACTATGTTTCCGGCGGCGCAGTGGTCGGCTCGACCTTTATCGAGATCACCACGCCGGACGAGCTGTATCTTCCCAGCGAAGAGTATTCCCTTGACTTCGACGAAGTGACCGACTTCGATCTTGTTGCGAAGAACGCGGGCAGAACCGTCATCCTCAAGGACGGCGATTTGAACTTCTCCGCAGAAGTAACCTATTCCGCGCCCGCAGGCGAAGGCCAGCCCGCCGGTGAATTCATCGGCCTGACCTTCAAGGCGAGAAGCGCAAACAGTGTGGAAGCGAACGTGACGATCACCTCTGCGTTTGACTCCGCTGTGACCGCGACCACAAAGGTCGTTGTCGGTGCGGAACCGGTCATGCTCTATGACTTTGAGTACACCACCGACGCGGAAGAAGCTGCCGCCAGCGACGGCAAGCTGCAGTGGATTCCGACGTATGAACTGCCGGTTTATAATAATAAAGACAAGAGCGAACATGGTGGTAGATCACATGGCGAAATGGCCGAAGAGTGGCGTCAGCAAGGTTATCCGCTTTATGGCTGGCCGAACGCTTCGCTTGACAAGAGCGCGTTGCATACCCGCATCGTTTCCAGCGCGGACGGCGAGCCGGTTCGTTTCGGCGACCATGCGCTGCGTCTGGACGTTGACTTCTCCAGCTACGACAAATCTTCCAACTCCAATAACTACATCCGTGTAACAAGCCCGACGTATCGTTTTGAAGGTTCTCCGAAGAAGATGAGCGCATGGGTCTATTGCCCGGAGGGTATGTCAAACTTCGCTCTATATTTGAACCTTTGCAATAAGGATAACGGCATTACTTATGCGCCCGTTTCCGTGATGAACGGCTCCACAGCGCAAAACTGGGTCGGTTGGAAATATGTTGAGATTGACCTTGCTAACGCTGTCACCGGCAGCGCCAATATCAGCCCGACCAGCTATCCCTATGGCTTCTATCAGGGCTGCGGTGTGTTCTGGGTATCCTATCAGCCCGGTATCCCGAATGGCACAAGATCTGCAAGCACGATTTACATTGACAACATTCAGCTTATTTACTCCTCCAATACCGACGACACAAAAAACCCCGAAGTGACCGCGCTGACCTATGACACAGAAAGCGCTCCGGCGGAATTCGTGAACAACGAAACGGTTCTCACCGACAACACCGTCACCATCCGCGCCTCCTATAAGGATGCGGAAGACAAGTACATGACCGGCATCGACGCGAGCAAGGTCTCCATGGCGATCGACGGCGTGGACGTGACGAACAAGTGCTTCATCAATGAGGGCGACGAGCAGATGTATCTCTATGACGCCGAACTCAACGACGGCGTTCACAGCGTCTCCGTCACGGTTTATGATAACTTCGGCAACAAGACGACCGAAACGAGATACTTCACGGTTGCCGGTTCCAAGGCGCAAACCGCAGAGCTTGCGGCGGCTGACGCGAACCCGGTTCTCGGCGGCACCTACACGCTGAATGTCAAGGCTGCCGACGCGTCCGACGTTGCCGGCGCTGACATCGCAGTGCACACCTTCGCTGCGTTCACCTATTTCTATGACAACGTGACAGTGGTTCCCGCAGAGGGCTACAAGCTTGCGGAACCCTTCAAGTATGACGACACGAACGCCATTGTCAGCTTCAAGCTGGAAAAAGACGGCGCAGCAGTGCCCGCAGACGGTGTGATTGCAAAGATTGTCTACACCATTCCGTCCAATGTCCGTTCCGACAGCATTGACGTCTCCTTCCGTGTGGACAAGGGTCAGATCAACTATGCGACCGAAAAGGGCGAGAAATATCTCGGCTCCTTCGGCGGCACAGTGACGACCTCCTGCATCGCGCCGCTGATTCTGACGTCCGATACCTTCCTGGTCGGCCAGGGCGGCTACTTCTATGTCAAGGATCTGGACGGCAACCCGGTTGCCGGCGCAAAGATCGTGTATGAAAACGGCACGCCTGTTTCCGAAGACTTGACCGATGAAGACGGCAAGCTTTACACCGAAGCATTCCAAGACGCGGTCACGAAGTTTACCGTCCGCGCAGAAGTCGGCGCAGGCGAAAGACAGCTCATCTCCTTCTATTACACCTCGCAGAGCTTCCCCGGCGGCGGCTCCGAAGACGGTTTCCCGACCTCGATCACGCTCAACGGCGCAAAGGACGGCTCTTCGCAGATCAACGTCTCCTGGTTCGCTTCCCCGTCTGCTTCTGATGAAGCGGCAGTTGCCTACTACGCGACAAGAGCGGACTTCGAAGCCAATGGTGACGAGGCGTTCCAGACCGCGGACGGCTTCAGCCGTCTGGAAGAGCTGAGCGCTTCCAGCAACATTGAAACCAACTATGCGATGCGTTTCAACAAGGTCATCATCTCCGGCCTGCAGCCGCAGACAGAGTATGTCTATAAAGTCGGCGACGGCGAAAAGATGAGCGACATTCGCTTCTTCACAACCGGCAAGTTCAATGTGGACACCAACTTCTTCGTCATCGGCGATATGCAGAGCGAAGACACGTCCAACCTTGACGCGATCCTCGATTCCCTTGAAAACAGCGGCACCGACTACAACTTCGGTCTGCAGACCGGCGACGCTGTGGACAACGGCGGCCAGTACAGATGGTGGACCAGCGTTGCGTCCGTCTTCTCCGCCGGTTATCTCGGCACCCGTCCGATCGTCCACGTGCTGGGTAACCACGAGTATTACGGCGATTTCAGCGGCGAAAACTCCGCCGACTACTTCGGCATGACGACCGAAAACGGCGAAGCTCCGCTTGCTTACAGCACAACCTACGGCAATGTTTACATGGCGGTCATCAACTATGCGGACAGCAGCGAGGCCAACTACAAGAAGGCTGTCGAGTGGGTCAAGAACGACGTTTCCACCAACCCGTCCGTCTGGAAGGTCATTGCGATCCATCAGCCCGCGTATTACACCAATCCGGGCGGCAGCAACGAAGTTGTCAACAAGCTGATTCCGCCGCTGGTGGATGAATGCGGCTTCAACTTTGTCTTTGCCGGCCATGACCACTCCTACATGAGAACCTATCCCGTCACCGCGGGCGAACGCGACGACGAGAACGGCGCAGTGTATTACATCTGCGGCTCCACCGGCGAAAAATCCTACGAAGTGGTTGAAACTGCGGGCTTCCCGTATGAATTCATCCGCGGCGCAGGCGCTGTGGAAGGCGAATACGAAGCGGTGTATCTGACTGCGAAGACCACCGATACCACCATGGTTGTTGACACGCATGAAGTCACCGTGACCGGCACAAACGCCGAAACCGGCAAGCCGACCTACACCGATGAAATCATCGATTCCTACACCATGACCCGCACGCTGGAATGCTCCGAGGCAGGCGACCACATCTTCTCTTATGCTAACGGCATTCTGACCTGCACCGCCTGCGGCTACAGCAAACCGCTCGGCACCTACACCGGCTTTGCAACCGACGAAGCGACCGGCAAGACCCGTTACTTCATCGGCGGCAACACGCAGACCGGCTGGCTCAACTATGAGACCGATTGCTACTACTTCGACGAGAACGGCATTGCGGTCACAAGCACCACAAAGCAAATTCAGGAAGCAGAAGACCTTGTCACCTATGAATTCGACGCAGAAGGCAAGCAGATCGGCTTTGCAAGAGTGCAGCACGACGGCTACACCCGCGGCTATCGCGGCGGCAACTACCTGACGAGCTGGAACGAGATTGACGGCAAGACCTACTTCTTCTCCACCAACCGCAACCATCCGGGTAAGATGCTCACCGGCAAGACCACGATCAAGATCTACACCGGTCAGGAAATTACCTATAACTTCGACAGAAAAGACGGTCATCTGCTTGACTACGTCTGGGTCACCGATGACACCGGCACGCGCTATTACTGGGCGCAGACCCCGGTCACCGGCTGGCAGGAGATCGACGGCAAGAAGTATTACTTCGACCCGGCGACCGCACTCATGACCACGGACGAAGCTGTGATCGACGGCGTGACCTACGCGTTCATGAAGAACGGCCAGTTCGCCCACGACGGCGCGCATGAATACGGCGAGCCCAAGCACAAGGGCGCTTGCGTCACACCGGAAACCAACACCTACACCTGCGCCATTTGCGGCAACAAGAAGGTGGAGGAACTCGGACCGGCAACCGGCAGCCATGTGGACGCGGACGGCAACAAGCTGTGCGACGTTTGCGGCAAGTACACCGGCAACGTGCCCAATTGGCTCGAGCCGCTGTTCCGCTTCTTCTTCAGCATTCTTGACTTCCTGCGCAAACTGGTGACGTTCAAACTGTTCTGATTTATCCCCTTACAGGCGGCCTTCGGGTCGCCTGTTTTTTTTGCACTTAAACGCTTGATTTTTCAGGGGAGATGTGGTAGAGTATAACTGCGACGTAAAGTGAATAGTTTTTTGACAAAGGTCAACAATGAAGGTTGCGGGACTTTCTCTTTTCAAAAAGTGCTGCTCGAACATTCTCGCAACTTTTATTGTTGGACTATGTCACTTTGCGTCGCGGCAAGTGAGCACACTTTTTATGCGTCTCACTTGGTGGGGCGCATTTTTTGTTGCCCGAAATTTTATTTCCGAAAGGGGAAGTGATATTGCATTTCGTTCCCATTTTTGAGCGTTTCGTTCCTTTGCCCTTGATTTACGTTTTTGAAAGTGTAAAATGAGATGTGTTCCACACAATGAATCAAGATGTTGTCTTTTGTGTGTGGAAACACGCAAACCTGAAAGGATGGATATTTATGAAAAGAGTATTAGCTATCATTTTAGCAGCGGTTTTGCTGCTGGGCGTGATGCCTGTTGTTTCGTTTGCCACGAACATTGTTGATTCGGGTACGTGCGGTAAATACGGCGATAATTTGACTTGGACGCTGGATGATGAGGGGACGCTGATAATTAGTGGAACGGGAGAAATGAGAGATTATAACCCGCTCTATTTAGGTTTTCAAAACTCACCATGGAATAAAAATGCGGTCTTAAATGTTATTATTGAGGATGGTGTCACAAGTATTGGAGCGCAGGCCTTTATGGGATGCATAAATTTAACGAGTGTAGAAATTCCAACAAGTGTTATAGGTATTGGATCGTCTGCATTTTACCAATGTAACAACCTGATAAGCATTGAGATTCCTGACGAAGTAACAAATATAGAGAGTTCTACATTTTCTTGGTGTAGCAATCTAACAAGTGTTAAGTTGTCAAATTGCTTAACAAGTATAGGCAAAGAGGCGTTTCGCGGTTGCAGTATGTTAACATATGTGGTCATTCCTAATGGTGTAACAGAGATTATGGATATGGCGTTTTCTGATTGCCATAATCTGACGAATGTGACAATTCCTAATGGTGTAACAAGCATCGGAAGTGGAGCGTTCTCTGGCTGTAGCTTGTCGAGTGTGATAATACCATTCAGTGTGACAAGCATTGGTAGTTCAGCATTTTCTGGATATGTCTTGTGTTATAAAAACACGGTTGCACAATCCTACGCAGAAGAATATGGGTTGCCTTATGCTTTGCTGGATGGAACAGAAGAAGAAAACACAATTACCGGTTCTTTTGGAAAACTGAACTGGACAATCAATCGCTTAAACCGCGTGCTTACAATCGAATGTAGCGGTATGATGCCTGCTTTTTCGATTTCTGATTTACCATGGAAAGACTTGAAGATTTTTGTTTGCAAAGCAATTGTTTTGGATGGTGCTACTTCTGTCGGCTCATACATGCTTTATAACTGTGACTCTTTAACTGAGGTAGTGTTGCCAGATACTGTGACAAAAATTGGAGAATACACGTTCAGTGAATGTTATAAATTAAATCACGTGACTCTTCCAAGCGGTGTGAAGAGTATTGGTCATAGAGCTTTTCAAAAATGCGGACTAATGGACATTGTCATTCCGAATGGTGTGACGAGCATAGAAGAATATACATTTTGGGGATGTAGTAGACTGGAAAGCGTAACCATCCCGAATAGTGTGACGAGTATTAATAGGCGATCATTTTATGGTTGCCAAGGATTAAAAAGTATGGAACTTCCTAAAAGCGTAAGCTATACTGGAGAAAGCGCCTTTGCTAATTGCAACGCATTGGAATCCATTTGTTTCTACAACCCCCAATGCACAATTTATAACAGCTACATTCCTGCCAACGCCACAATCTACGGCTACAGCGGCTCCACCGCTGAGACCTACGCCGACCAAAACGGTCTGCGCTTCATGGAAATTGACGGACATGAGCATCACTTTACCGTAACAAAAACAGTCGAACCGACCTGCACCGAAGATGGCTACAAAAATCTTTCCTGCCCCTGCGGTGAGCGCACGACGGAGACGATTCCCTCCAACGGTCACACAGAAGTTATCGTTCCGGCGAAAGAAGCAACCTGCACCGAGCGCGGCTATGCAGAGTGGAGTTATTGCGAAGTTTGCGGCGAAACGCTGACCGAAAAGGTGGAAACCGAAGCAAAGGATCACACGCCTGTGACAACGGGTGCTTACGCTGCAACTTGCGGCAAAAACGGATTTACGGGCGTTACATATTGCACGGAATGCAAAGAAGTTTTGGACGCAGGCGAACCGATTCCGGCAACAAACGAACACACGCCGGGCGAAGCTTTGGAAATCATTGTAGCTGCTGCTACTTGTACAGAAGCCGGAGCAAGTAAAACGATTGTGAAATGCTCTGCTTGCGGAGAAACGCTGAGCGAGACAACGAAGACGATTTCCGCACTTGGACATACAGACGGAAACGGCGATGAAAAGTGCGATCGCTGCAACGCTGATATGCCAAAGAGCGCAGATGCAACAAAAAAGAGCAACGTCTTTGATTTTCTGATTCAGTTCTTCAAGACATTGGCCGATTTCTTTAAGAGACTTTTCAAATAAAACTAAAACAACCCCGCCGTTTCACATCCACGGCGGGGTTTTCTATCCGCTGACAGCTAGCAGCTAACAGCTAACAGCTATCGACTATCGACTAACGACTATCGACTAACGACTCATTCACCAAGACTGTCGGTGATCTCGACCGTCTTCGTCACGTTGTAGCATTCAAACATGGCGTCCACATCCTTCGGCTTCGTCTTCTGCGTGCAAAGCGACACCAGCGGCACGAGAATCAAGCCGCCGACCATGGCGAACACGCCGGAATACAGCGAGTTTTTGAACACGAAGGACAGCAGGCCGCTGCCGGAAACGTCCAGCCAGCCAAGGGAGATGCAAAGCTGCACCAGCTCCATGCCCACGCCGAAGATGAACGAGACGACGACCGCAGCCTTGGTCGTCTTTTTGTAGTAAAGACCGTATAAAAACGGCGCAAGGAAGGCGCCTGCCAGCGCACCCCAGGAAACGCCCATCATCTGCGCGATGAAGAAGCTCTTGGACTTGTATTGCTTGATGGCGATCAGCGCGGAGATCACAACGAACACCACGATGAAGATGCGCATGATTCGCATCTTTTTCTTTTCGTCCATCTCCTTTTTGCCGAGCGGTGCAAGGAAGTCCAGCGTGAGGGTGGAGCTGGAGGTCAAAACCAGCGAGGAAAGCGTGCTCATCGACGCGCTCAGCACCAGCACGATCACAACGCCGATCAGCACCGGCGAAAGCGTGGAAAGCATTTGCGGCACAACAGCGTCAAAGCCGTCCTTGGCAACGTCCACCGGATACAGCCGACCGAAGCCGCCGAGGAAGTAGCAGCCGCCGGCAACGATGATTGCAAAAAAGGTGGAGATGATGGTGCCCTTTTTGATGGAGTCCTCGTTCTTGATGGCGTAAAACTTGCCGACCATCTGCGGCAGACCCCAGGTGCCCAGGGACGTGAGCAGCACAACAAACAGCAGGAACACCGGCTGCGGGCCGAGGAAGGAGGAAAGCTCCCAGCCGTTTTCGCTTTGCGCGGCCAGACCCTGCATGGCGTTCATAAGACCGCCGTTGTCGTGCAGCACGGCCAGAATGACCGCTACGATGCCGACGAGCATGATGAGCCCTTGAATAAAATCGTTGATCGCCGTTGCCATATAGCCGCCGATGATGACGTAAACGCCGGTGAGCGCCGCCATGACGATGACGCAGACGGTGTAGTCAATGTTTTCAAACGCCATCGAGAACAGACGCGACAGACCGTTATACAGCGACGCGGTGTAGGGAATCAGGAAAATGAACGTGATTGCCGAAGCCGCGATTTTCAGCCCCTTGGACTCAAACCGTGCGCCGAAAAAGTCGGGCATGGTTTTGGAGCCGATCGCCTGCGTCATGATGCGCGTGCGCCGGCCGAGGATGACCCAGGGCAGGAGCGAGCCGATGAAGGCGTTGCCAAGGCCGATCCATGTGGACGATACGCCGAAATTCCAACCGAACTGGCCGGCGTAGCCGACAAAGATGACGGCGGAAAAATAGGAGGTGCCGAACGCAAAGGCGGAAAGCCAGGGACCCACGGAGCGTGAGCCGAGCACAAAGCCGTTGACGTCGGTGGCGTGTTTGCGCGAGCGGATGCCGATGGTGATCATCACCGCAAAAAACAGGACGATCAGTGCGAGGGTAAAAAGCATGGTGGTTGTCATACAAAAACCTCTTTTCATTTAGCTTTTATTTTGTGCGTCAACCAGATGGTCGGCGCCGTAAATCTTGCGCAGCAGGGGTTTTTCGATTTTTCCGGTCGGGTTGCGCGGCACGTCGGCAAAAATGATCTTGCGCGGACGCTTGTAGCGCGGCAGCCCCTTGCAAAATTCGTTCATCTCGTCCTCTGTGCAGGAAAAGCCGTCCTTGAGCTTGATGATCGCGGCGGCAATCTCGCCCAGACGCTCGTCCGGCAAGCCGATGACTGCAACGTCGCTGACGGCATTATGCCCGCGGATGAAATCCTCGATCTGCACGGGATACAGGTTTTCACCGCCGGTGATGATAACGTCCTTTTTGCGGTCCACAAGGAAGATGAAGCCGTCCTCGTCCTGCATGGCCATATCGCCGGTGTAAAGCCAGCCATCCTTGAGCGTTTTTGCGGTGGCTTCCTCGTCGCGGTAATAGCAGACCATGACGCCGTCGCCCTTGAGGATGAGCTCGCCCACGTCGCCCTGTTTGACCGGTTGGCCGGCTTCGTCCACGATTTTTGCCTCCCAGCCGAAGCCGGGCACGCCGATTGCGCCGACCTTATGGATGTTTTCCACACCGAGGTGCACAGCGCCCGGGCCGATGGATTCCGAAAGGCCGTAGTTCGTGTCATATTGATGGTTCGGGAAATAGTCGAGCCAGTGCTTGATGAGGCTTTGCGGCACCGGCTGTGCGCCGATGTGCATCAGCCGCCACTGGGAAAGCTCATAGTCCGCCATCTTCAGCGAGCCGTTGTCGAGCGCGTTGAGGATGTCCTGCGCCCAGGGCACGAGCAGCCAGACGATGGTGCATTTTTCCTTCGAGACCGCGTCGAGGATGTATTGCGGCTTGATGCCCTTGAGCAGTACGGCTTTGCCGCCGACGAGGAAGGAGCCGAACCAGTGCATTTTTGCGCCGGTGTGATACAGCGGCGGAATGCACAGAAAGACGTCGTCGTGCGTTTGCCCGTGATGCTTTTGCTCCACGATGCACGCGTGCATGAGGGCGCGGTGCTTGTGCAAAATCGCCTTTGGAAAGCCGGTGGTGCCGGAGGAAAAGTAGATCGCCGCGTCGTCGTCGAGCGTCAGCGGAATGTTCGGGTTGGCGCTGGAGCTTTCGCCCACAAAGGAGGGATAGCCTTCCGCGAACGACGGGCAGCCGTCGCCGAGGAACAGCAGCAGGTGGCGTTCGTCGATGCTGTCTGCAATCTCTTCCACACGGCCGATGAATTCCGGCCCGAAAAGCAGGATGTCCGCTTCGGATAAATCAAAGGTATATTTGATTTCGTCCGCGGCGTAGCGGAAATTCAGCGGCACGGCGATCGCGCCGGTTTTGAGCACACCGAAATACACCGGCAGCCATTCCAGACAGTTCATCAGCAAAATGGCGACCTTGTTGCCCTTGCCGATCCCGCGCGAGAGCAGGGCGTTGGCAAAGCGGTTGGCGCGCTCGTTGAACACCGACCAGGTGATCTCGCGGCGTGCGGGCGCGTTGGCGTTCGGCTGCACCAGTTCATATTCGTGCCAGGTGATTTTGCGCTTGCTGGTCTGTTCGGGATTCAGCTCCACAAGCGCCGTCTCATCCCCGTATAACCGTGCGTTTTTTTCAAGCACATCGACGATAGTCATGTTTTTATTTTCCCCTCTTGATTTTTAATGTTGTTGTTTTCGGAAATTCCGTGTCGCGCAAAACGATTTTGGAAATGCGCTTGAACACGGGCTTTTTGCGGTTGCATTCGAGCACGTAGGCGCGCAGCTTTTCTTCCGCGTCCGGCTCGTTGGAATCGAGATAAAACTCACCGACGATGGTGTCCGCGTCGGCATAGACCATGACTTCTTTGACATAGTCCACGGTGGAGAACTGATCCTCCAGCTCTTCGGGTGAAACGTTTTTGCCGTTGGAAAGCACGATCAGGTTCTTTTTGCGCCCCTTGTAATACAGGAAGCCCTCGTCGTCAAAATAGCCGAAGTCGCCGGTGCGGTACCAGCCGTTGTCAAACGCTTCTGCCGTTGCTTCCGGGTCGTCAAAATAGCCGCGCATGACGTTGCTGCCCCTGACATAGATTTCGCCCACGCCGTTTTCGTCCGGGTCGTGGATGATGACCTCGTTGCAGGGCAGGGGCTTGCCGACCGAGCCGAATTTGAAGTTGTCCAGCCGGTTGCAGGTGATGATCGGCGAACACTCCGTCACGCCGTAGCCCACGATGACCTGCAGACCGAGATCATACAGACCGCGCTCATACATTTCGTCGAGATAAGCGCCGCCGCAGATGACCAGCTCCAGATCGCCGCCGAGGTTGTCGATGACCTCTTTGAACAGCTTGCGGCGGATGTCGATGCCGTATTTCATCAGGGCGCGGCTGAGCTTGATGCCGGTTTGCAGTTTCTGCTCTTTGCCCTGCTTTTTCGCGGTGTGCCAAATCTTTTTATAGATGGTCTCCACAGCCAGCGGCACTGCGGTGAAGTTTTGCGGGCTGTAGGACACGAGATCCTTCGGCAGATCGCGCACGCTCTTGCAAAGATAGCCCCATTCCGCAAACAGCGGGCTTGCAAGCAGGGCGCTTGCCCAGGACAGCGTGTGGTTGAACGGCAAAAACGCAATGGCGTGGCTGCCGGACATGGCGCGGCAAATTTCGGTGCCGTCGGAGGCGACATTGCGGTGGGTGAGCATGACGCCCTTGCTCTTGCCGGTGGTGCCGGAGGTGTAGACGATGAAGCCGAGGTCGTCGGGGTTCACCTTGTCGGAAAGATAAAACTTTGCGCCGCTTTCCAGATCCTTGTGACCTTCGGCCACAAGATTGTCAAAATCGTCCAGCCGCAGATACTCGGTCAATTGGATGCCGTCTGTCTTTTTCATCAGCTCGATCGAAGACTTGAAATCGTCGCTGTAGATGATGCCGTCGCAGCCGCTGCGCACCATGATCTCGGTCAGCTCCGCGTCGGAAAGCTTTGCGTCCAGCGGCACAGCGGTCATTCTGCCGGTGGAAACGGCGTAGAACGCGGCGATCCAGTAATAGCTGTTTTCGCTGAGGATCGCAACCTTTTTTTCGCGCAGACCGCGCTTGTAAAGCAGTTGGCCGAGGCCGGTAAAATCGTGATACACCTGCCGGAAGGTCTTGGTTTCCACTTCACCTTTGAGATTGGTGAACATATATTGCTTTTTGTCGCCGCCTTTTCCGGCGCCGTAAAGGATGATGTCTTTGACAGTGTTCAGTTCCGGGAAATCTACGGTACAACGGTAACGTACATTGGTCTTCATAAAAAATTTTCCTTTGCTTTTTCAGAGATTTGTGCTATAATTCCGTAAAACACGGAAAGAAGGGCGCTTATGGTCGTTGATTTTCATACCCACACATTTCCCGACAAAATCGCCGCGCAGTCTATCGCTTTTTTGAGCGAAAAGGGCGGCATTCAGCCTTTTCGCGAAGGCACGCTGGACGCGCTGAAGGCTTCCATGCGCCGAAGCGGTGTGGATTACAGCGTGGTGCTTCCCGTGGCAACAAAGCCGCAGCAGGAAAACAGCATCAACGCGCTTTCCAAAGCCGAAAACGGCCGCGAGGGCGTCTTTTTTGCGGGCGGCATCCACCCGGACTGCGAAGATGTGGCGGCCACGCTGGACTCCGTCAAAGACGCGGGTCTGTTCGGAATCAAGCTGCACCCGGACTATCAGGGCGTGGAATTTGACGATCCGCGTTATCTGCACATCCTGGAGGAGGCCGCGCGGCGCGATCTTTACATCGTGACGCACGCGGGCGTTGACATCGCGTTCCGCGAACATGTCCACTGCACGCCGGATATGGTTTTGCGGGTTTTGGCGGAACTCGGAAGCGTGCTCGAAAACAAGCTGATCCTTGCGCATCTCGGCGGCTATGACCTGCCGGACGAGGTGCTGCAAAAGCTTTGCGGCAAGCCCGTTTACATGGATACCGCAGCCGTGCTGCATCTGTATCCCGACAAGTGCCGCGAAATCATCCGGCGGCACGGACCGGAGCGCATTTTGTTTGCAACCGATTCCCCGTGGGCTCCTCAGCGTTCGTTTTTGGAGCGCTTTCATTCCTTCGGGTTTTCGCAAGCGGACGAGGCGCAGATGCTCTTTCAAAACGCTGAGCGTCTGCTGGGCGTCCGGCTGCTTTAAGGCTTTAAAGCGCCGATTGTCCAATATTATAATACAAAACCAGCCGGAAATCAACTGTTTTTTGAAAATAATATGGAGAAATCCTTCTTCTTTCGCACATACTATAAAATATATAGGAGAATTTATAACATTTCATTAAGTTTTCGTCAATTTCATGAAAATTATATTAAAAATTTCGTATTTTCTATATGAGAAAAATAAAGCGCGGTTTTTATATTATCATTATCGGGATCATTTATTATAGGAGTCTTCTCATGAGTAAAAAATACGGACGTTACGTGCGCGGCGGCGCACCGGAGGTCAAAAAATTTGATATGCTGCGACCGGGCATGACGCAGGATCCCGTGCTTGCGCAGCTCGTTTACGGCGGCAGCACACTGCGCCGCGTGATGCATAACGGTGTGATCAACAAAGTGCGTATGGAGGGTGTGAAGCCGCCCTACATCCTGGTCTGCAACCACAATGCGTTTTACGATTTTTATGTGATGAGCTCGGCAATCTATCCGGCACGCGGTGTGTTTCCGGCGGCGGTGGACGATTTCATCGGCCGCGAGGAGATTCTGCGCCACCTCGGCGGTGTGCCCAAGCGCAAATACACCTCAGATATTTCCATGCTGCGCCAGTGCAGAACGGCCATCCAAAACGGACAGGTCTTCGGCATCTACGCCGAAGCGCGCTATTCTCTTTGCGGCGTGACCGAGGTCATTCCCGACGCGGTTGGCCAGCTTGTCAAGCATCAGAAGGTCCCCGTTGTGACCCTGACGTGCCGCGGCCACCACATCTATGACCCCTTCTGGGGCGACCACAGCCTGCTGCGCAAGGCGGAGCTGCGCCCGGTACAGGCCGATATGACGCTGGCCTATACGTCCGAGGAGCTGGAAACGGCCACGGCGGACGAGATCAACGCCAAGCTGCGCACGCTGCTGTATAACGACGATTTCCGCTGGCAGTTTGCGAATCATGTGCGCCTTTCCTATAAAAAGCGCGCCGAGGGGCTCCACAAGGTGCTGTATCAGTGTCCGCACTGCGGCAAAGAGTATAAAATGCGCTCGAAAGAGGACAAGCTCTACTGCGAAAACTGCGGAAAATCGTGGACGCTCACGGAATACGGCGAGCTGAAAGCGACCACCGGTGAAACGGAGTTCCGCTTTGCGACCGACTGGTACGCATGGGAGCGCGAACAGGTCAAGCAGGAGGTGCTTGCCGGAACATATCGCTTTGTGGCACCGGTGCATGTGAACGATCTGCCGAACTCCAAGGGCTTTGTGCGTTTGGGCAAGGGCACGCTTGTGCACGATATGGAGGGCTTCCATCTGCACGGCACGCGCGACTACAACGGATTGCCGTTCTCCATGGAGATCAAGGCGGCCGGCCAGTACGCCGTTCATGTGGAATACGCCTACCGCTTCGGGCAGCATCAGGACTGCATCGATCTGAACACGCTGGAGGACACCTGGTATGTCTTCCCCGAAATCAGTGATTTTTCCGTGACGAAGATTTCGCTTGCCACGGAAGAAATATACAACGAGATCTGGCGCCGGCGCAACGCCGAACGGCAGGCCAGAAAAGAAAAAGAAAACAGCGCACCCAAAGGAGAATAAATCAATGGCTGACATTCAAAAAGATTTGCTGGAAATCATGAACGATTACACCGAAGGACGCATCACATCCGCAACAAGAGAAAACGTGCTCACCGCCGATTTCGGTCTGAACTCGTTTGACCTGTTCGATCTGATCTGCATCATCGAAGAAAAATACGGCATCTCCATTCCCGACCGCGTTCTGCCGACCCTTGTGACCGTCGGCGACCTGCTGGACTTCCTTGAAAAAGAAGTGAATGGGTGAGGGGAGTCGATAGTCGATAGTCGATAGTCGGTAGTTGTTAGTCGATAGTCGATAGTCGGTAGTCGGTAGTCGGTAGTCGATAGTCGGTAGTTGTTAGTGAATAGTCGGGCGGCCGTTGGCCGCCTGATTTGTGTAGTGCCATACTCCGTAAAAAAGCGCAGCCTTACTCCGTAAAAAAGTGCCGCAGTACTTGACAAAGCGCTGCGGCGGGAGTATAATATAGATACAAGAGAGCTATCCGATAGACGGTTAGCCCACGATTTAGTTAAATTAACCGCTTCGAGGGATCAATTCGGGCGGTTAATTTTTTATGGCCAATATGATCGCAAGAATGATGACAAGCGCAAAAGCTGTTGTCGGATCCATGACGCATCACCCTCCCAAAAAAGTCTCGGGAGGGCACGAACCCTCCCGGTCAGAGAAGGGGCTAACCGCCTACCGTGCTTATGTAGATAGCTCTCAGGGGTGCCAGGCACCAAGGCTATCTTAGCACAATTGTTCAAATATGTCAAGACAGCGCAGCCTCGCCGCAGATTCCATTTCCCGCGGCGGGCGCTCTTCTGTTTACAAACTCCTGCTTCCTACCCCCTGCCACCCTCCTACTATTCAATATATACAAAAAACAGCGTATAAAATTAGTGATAAATCAGTTTGCATTTTGCGTGTGTTTTTGCTAAAATGTATAAGATATCATTAAAATGAAACCAATAGGAGGTATTTATTTTGAAATCCTACGATGCAAAAAATATCAGAAACATCGCCATTGCCGGCCACACCGGCAAAGGTAAGACCACGCTGGCCGAAGCTATGCTCTTCCTTGCGAAAGCGACCGACCGTTTCGGCAAGGTCAGCGACGGCAACACCGTCATGGACTTTGACGCCGAAGAAAAAAAGCGCCAGTGCTCGCTTTCCACCGCGGTTGCGCCGCTGGAATGGAAGGACACCAAGATCAACCTGCTCGACGCGCCCGGTAAATTTGACTTTGAAGGCGGCGTTTATGAAGCGATGCGCGCTGCCGAATGTGCGCTGATCGTCACCTCCGCCGGCTCCGAGTTCGACGTCGGCGCAGAAAAAGCCATCAAGGCTGCTGACGCGCGCGGCATTGCGAAGTTCTTTGCTATCACCAAGCTCGACGGGGAAAACCGCGACTTCTATAAGACCTTTGAAGCGCTCAAGGAAGAGATCGGCTCCAAGCTTTGCCCGGTCGTTGTGCCCCACATGGAAGGCGGCGCCGTGGCGTCCTATGTCAACCTTTGCTCGAACAAGGCGTTTGCGTATAAAAACGGCAAAGCCACGGCCGTGGACATGCCCACCGACCCGCACTTTGACGAAATGAAGGAAGTGCTCATGGAGGCGGTCGCTTCTGTGGACGACGAACTGATGATGAAATACTTCGACGGCGAAGAGCTGACGAAGGACGAGATCATCTCCGGCCTGACCAAGGGCGTGGAAACCGGCGAGATTTATCCGGTCTATGCCTGCTCCGGCGCAACGCTTGACGGCGTGGATCTGCTGCTCGACGCCATCGTGTATTCCGCACCCTCTCCGCTGCAGGGCGGCACTGAAACCGGCAAGGACGACGACGGAAACGATGTGGAAGTCAAGTGCGACCCGAACGGCCCGCTTGCCGCCATCTGCTTCAAGACCGTTGCCGACCCGTTTGTCGGTAAGATGTCCTTCGTGAAGGTCGTCTCCGGCAAAATCACCGCCGATGTGCCCGCTTACGTTGCCCGTACCGGCAGCAGCGAGCGTATGGGCAAGCTGATCTCCGTGCGCGGCAACAAGCAGGAGGACATCAGCGCCATCACCGCCGGCGATATCGGCGTTATCACCAAGCTCAACTCCCTTGACACGGGCGACACGATCTGCGACCCGAAAAAGGTCGTCAATCTCGCCGCCGTGAAATTCCCGGCGCCGTCGCTGTCCATGGCGATTGTTGTCAAGAAGAAGGGCGAAGAAGATAAAGTGGCTGCCGGTCTGCGCCGTATCATGGGCGAAGATCCGACCGTCGTGTTCTCCACCAACGAAGAGACCCGCGAAATGATCCTTTCCGGTCTCGGCGAACAGCACCTCGACATCGTGCTTGCAAAACTGAAGGGCAAGTTCGGCGTGGAGATCGACCTCAAGATCCCGAAGGTCGCCTACAGAGAAACCATCCGCAAGTCCTGCCAGGTGCAGGGTCGCCATAAAAAGCAGTCCGGCGGTTCCGGTCAGTTCGGTGACGTTTGGATTCGCTTTGAGCCGCACGACGGCGACGAGCTGATCTTTGAAAGCGAAGTGGTCGGCGGCTCCGTGCCGAAGAACTACTTCCCCGCTGTGGAAAAGGGCTTGCAGGAAGCCATCCAGAAGGGCCCGCTTGCCGGCTATCCGATGGTCGGTCTGAAGGCTGTGCTGTATGACGGCTCCTATCACCCGGTGGACTCCAACGATATGGCGTTCCGCACTGCCGCCAAGATCGCTTACAAAAACGGCATGGCACAGGCCGCGCCGGTCATTCTGGAGCCGATCGGCGACCTCAAGGTCTACATTCCCGACGCGAACCTCGGCGACATCATGGGCGATATCACCAAGCGCCGCGGCCGCGTGATGGGCATGGGCGCTGCGGACGAGCCGAAGATGCAGGAGCTTGTGGCGGAAGTGCCGATGGCCGAAATGGGCGATTTTGCAACGATGCTGCGCTCCGTGACCGCAGGACGCGGCTACTTCACCCTCACCTTTGCCCGCTATGAAGACGCGCCCGGCAATGTGGCGCAGAAGGTCATTGAGGACGCAAAGGCCGAAGCGGAAGAATAATAAGCTGTTAGCTGTTAGCAGTTAGCTGTTAGCTGTCAAATGAAAACCCGCCGTGGGATGTTTTCTGCGGCGGTTTTTTCCAAAAACGCTTGATTTTTTGTGAAATATTTGATAGAATAAACAGGAAAGGGGTTGACAGAAATGCTGCAAGGTGCGCCAATGCTTAAGCAAGCAAGTAAGCAGGTAAGCAAGCAGCATAACTCTGTCAATTCTGAATATCTAATCAAAAACCGGCTGCAACAAGACGTTTGTTTTGTTGCGGCTGTTTTTGTTGTTTTATAATCGCCTGAAAGCATAAGCAGGCAAAAGGAGGTTATTCTTATGCAAAAAACAATCGTCCGCAAACCCATCAGCGTTCTGCTGAGCCTTCTGATGGTTCTGTCCGTTTTCGGCGGGATGGCATTCAATGCGAGCGCAGCAGACCCACACACGCATGCCTTCACATACACTGCTTCCGGCAACACCATTACGGCAACCTGCAGCGTTGAAGGCTGCGATCTGCCCGATGGCAAGGTCACATTGACAATTGCAGATCCCGAAAACAAATACTACGACGACAACGAGTCTTCGCATCACTTCACCTTGGAAGGTTTGGAAGCATTTAACAGTGCAACCGGGAAAGCGATTTCCGTGAATGATCTTGTCTACTATAAAGGCGACAATCAGTCATCGGATATCAAAAACAACAGGGTGAAGGGAGCAACCTATAAGGCAAAGCTCACAGTCGAGGGTAAAACCGCTGAACATTCATTTCAATTTACTGCGAAGCCCAAGCCCCACACCCATAGCTTTACCTACAGCGCCTCCGGTGCAGTGATCACCGCGACCTGCAAGGGCACAGACGGAACGTGTGACCTTTTGAACAAACAGGCTACGTTGACCATTCAAGCGCCTGCCTGCACTGTTTTCGGCGATGGCAACAGTGTGGAGGCTACGATTGAAGGCGAAATTCCGGGCGTGACGGCTCCGTCGATTCGCTATGCCAAGGGCAGTGTAACGCTCGGCATTGCGCCCCGCGATGCAGGCACCTATTCCGCCAACATCACCCTGGGCAGCGCAAATGCATCTGTGACATATACGATCAACAAGGCAGATACAGCCTTTACGACATTGCCGGCAGCAAAAACACTGACCTTTACCGGTGAGCCGCAGGCGCTTGTAACGGAAGGTGCTGCAGCAGGCGGTCAGATCGCTTACACAGCGATTCTTGCTTCCGACAGAGAGCCGGACACTGCACTTGGAGATATGCCGTACACTTATTCCGTCCCTGAAATGGTGAACGCCGGCACCTATGATGTTTGGTATCGCCTGGACGGCGGAAAGAACTATAACAGCATCCCTGCCCAAAAGATTACCGTGACCATCGCGCAGGCGGAGCCGACTTATGAAGTGCCCGCTGATCTGTCTGCCACCTATGGCGACACGCTTGCCGATGTTGCACTGCCCGAAGGCTGGACTTGGCAAGCGCCGACGGCTTCTGTCGGCAATGCCGGCGCAAATGCCTTTGCGGCAAGCTATACGCCTGCGGACTCGAATTACGCAACCGTGCATGATATTGAAGTCACCGTAACGGTTGCGCCGAAGCCGATCACTGTGACTGCGGATGCAATCACCAAAAAGTGTGGTCAGGACGATCCGGCATTAACCTACAGCGCTCCCGATCTTTTGGCCGGCGACACGCTGAGCGGAGAACTTGTGCGCGCCGCGGGTGAAGAGGTCGGCGCCTATGCCATCACGGGCGAGCTTTCCAACAGCAATTATGCAATCACGTTTGTTCCCGGCGTCTTCACGATTGAACATGATATCGTGAAGGTACAGGCAAAAGAAGCGAGCTGCAGCGAAGACGGCAACATCGAACACTATCGCTGCACAGGCTGCGGAAAGGTCTTCAAGGATGCCGCGGCAACGGAAGAAATGAACGTCGAAGACACCGTGATCCCTGCACACGGCCATGATTATGACGGAAGCTATTGTTCCATCTGCGGAAAATTCCGCTGCGATTTCTGCGAAAGATATGAAGCATGGAAGGATATTCCATACTTTGGTTGGGTCGTCTCCTTGGTTCATCTCTTTGTCCACATGGCTGCGCATATCAGTTCAATCACCTGACGAAAGGAGAAATCATTGATGTCACACGAAATCAGCGAGATCATCAGAGATTTCCTTGAAAACGCCAAAGAAGTGATCAATCGTTTCATGGCTGCATACAAGAAACTGATGCACTATTTCAACAAGGAAGAATCAACAGCAGAAGCGGAATAATCCTTTAAACACACAGGGCGTGTTGCAAGCCAAAAGCAGCACGCCCGTTTTCTTTTTTTCTTTTTGCTTTTTTCGCTGAAGCGGCGCTTTTCATTCACGCACTGCATATTTTTTTCCTTCCTGCAAACACTAACGGCAAAGACTTACAAACAAAGGAGAAAGATACAGTGAAAGCAACAGGCATAGTCAGACGCATCGACGACCTGGGTCGGGTCGTGATCCCAAAAGAGATCCGCCGCACCCTGCGAATCCGCGACGGTGACCGGTCGTGGATGACATTGAGAAATTGGCAAAGTTTCTGTATTTCGCTGTTGGAATTCACCAAACGGATCGGCTTGGAATAGTACATATTGACGAAAAGTTCCGAACGACCGTGCATATCCGCGAGGGGTGTGAGCGCATAAAAAAGCTGCATACTTCTATCCCGTTTTTGCGGAATCGAAGTATGCGGCTGTTACAGTAGATTCGGCTTGAACCTTCTCCTCACAGGCAACATCGCAGCATTTATTCTGCTGCCTTGAAGTTGTAGACGGGGCGGATGCGCTCAATGATTTCCGCGGTGGGGCCGATCTGGGAGACGATCTCGTCCAGGGACTTGTAGGCCATGGGGGATTCGTCGATGGTGTCCTCCACCACGCAGGTGGTGTAAATGCCTTCCATCTCGGCGCGGTATTCCTCCATGGAGAGGGTGGCGGCGGCCTGCTTCCGGCTCATGAGACGTCCGGCTCCGTGGGGTGCGGAGCAGTTCCAGTCTTCGTTCCCCTTTCCGATGCAGATCAAGCTGCCGTCCCGCATGTTGATGGGGATCAGGAGCTTTTCTCCGGCCTTTGCCGAAACGGAGCCCTTCCGGAGGATCATGGAGTCCGTGTCGATGTAGTTGTGGATGGTGGTGAACTCCTCCACCCGGGTCAGGCCCAGGCCCGTGAGGATCACGTCGGTCATGGCCTTCCGGTTCAGCACCGCGAAGCGCTGGATGATGCGCATGTCATGGATGTAGTCGTCGAAGAGCCGGCCCTCCACCCAGGTAAGCTGCTTGGGCACGGAGATCTCATGCTCCTTCTTCATTTCGTTGAGCATGGACTGGATCTCCTTGTGCCGTCCGGCGGCCTTGTACTCGGCGATCTTCTGATCCAGCTGATAGCGGGCACCGCCCCACATGGCGAAGCGGCCCTGGTCCTGGTAATAGTTGCAGACCTCCAGGCCCAGGTGACGGCTGCCGGAGTGGACCACCAGGTACAGCTCGCCTTCGTCGTTCCGGTCCACCTCGATGAAGTGGTTGCCGCCGCCAAGGGTGCCGAGGCTGAGCCGGGCCCGGGCCAGGTTCACGTAGGGGGAGCAGCGGAGCTCGTTCAGGTCGATCTCGTAGTTCAGAGGGTGGTGGAGCTGACGCACGTCCCGGCCGCTGGGGATCTTGGCCCGGATCAGAGCATCCAGGGCGGCGAAGTCGATCTCCTTCTCCGCCAGCTTGACGGTCTCCATGCCGCAGCCGATGTCCACGCCCACCATGCCGGGGACGATCTTGTCCCGGATGGTCATGGTGGTGCCGAT
>JAFSYM010000103.1 GCA_017450005.1 Clostridia bacterium | reverse complement strand
GCCGTAGCACTTGGCAAGCACATCCTTGCGCATGGCCTTGACGGTCTCGCGCGCAATCACTTTGCCGCCGATGGCAATCTGAATCGGAATCTCGAACATCTGGCGCGGGATGTTTTCCTTCAGCCGCTCGGCAATCCGGCGCGCACGCGGATACGCCTTTTCGGAATGAATGATCCAGGAGAGCGCGTCGATAATGTCGCCGTTGAGCAGCACGTCGAGCTTGACAAGATCGGACTTGCGGTATTCGCTGATTTCGTAATCGAACGACGCATAGCCGCGTGTGCGGGATTTGAGAGAGTCGAAGAAGTCGTAAATAATCTCGTTGAGCGGCAGCTCGTAGTGGATGTCCACACGGTCTGACGCAATGTAGTCCATGCCCTTGAATACGCCGCGGCGATCCTGACACAGGTCCATGATCGCGCCGACGTACTCGGGCGGGGAATAAATGTGCGCGTTGGTGAACGGTTCTTCACTGTACGCAATCAGCGCAGGATCGGGATAGTGCGTCGGATTGTCGATTTCAACCACAGAGCCGTCGGACAGATGAATTTTATAGATAACGCTCGGAACGGTCGTCACGAGATTGAGATCGTACTCGCGTTCAAGCCGCTCCTGAATGATTTCCAGATGCAGCAGTCCCAAAAATCCGCAGCGGAAACCGAAGCCCAGCGCGCCGGAGGTTTCCGGTTCGTAGGAGAGCGCCGCATCGTTGAGCTGCAGTTTTTCCAGCGCGTCACGCAGGTTTTCGTAGTCCGCGCCGTCGGCGGGATAAATGCCGCAGAACACCATCGGATTGACCTTACGGTATCCGGGCAGCGGTTCCGAGGCCGGATTTGCCGCAGTCGTGACCGTGTCGCCCACGCGTGCGTCGCTGACCGTCTTGATCGAGGCGGTGATGTAACCGACCTCGCCGCTCGTCAGCTCCGCGACCGGCTCCATGGAAGTCGCGCGCATATAGCCGACCTCGACGACGTTGAACTGTGCGCCCGTCGCCATCATGCGCATGGTGTCGCCGGCCTTAATCCTGCCGTCCATCACGCGTACATAGACGATTACGCCCTTATAGCTGTCGTACACGGAGTCGAAGATCAGCGCGCGCAGCGGCAGATCGTCGTTACACGTCGGCGCGGGAATATCCTCGACAATGCGTTCGAGCACCTGCTCGACGTTTTCGCCCGTTTTGGCAGAAACGCGCGGCGCAACGGAGCAGTCAAGTCCGATCACATCTTCGACCTCCTGTGCGACACGGTCCGGATCGGCTGCGGGCAGGTCGATCTTGTTGATGACCGGCACCAGTTCCAGATCATGGTCAAGCGCCAGATAGGTATTGGCCAGCGTCTGCGCCTCGATGCCCTGCGACGCGTCGACGATCAGAACCGCGCCCTCGCAGGCGGCAAGGGAGCGCGACACTTCATAGTTAAAGTCCACATGACCGGGCGTGTCGATCAGATTGAGCGCGTAGGTCTGTCCGTCCTTTGCGGTGTAATCGAGCTTGACCGCATGCGCTTTGATCGTGATGCCGCGTTCGCGCTCCAGATCCATATTGTCCAGAAGCTGCGCCGTCATATCGCGCTTGGCGACGGATTGCGTCAGCTCCAGCAGACGGTCGGCCAACGTGGATTTGCCATGGTCGATATGTGCAATGATGCTGAAATTACGTATGTTTTCTTTCGGAATAGGCAAGAGATCACCTCAAAATTAACGCTCATCTCATATTTCCGTGCTTCGTAAAGATGATAGATTGTAGATATTAGATTGTAGAAGAAGACGGGCTCCGCCCGTACCCATTTTATAATGGGGTGTGGGGCTTTGCCCCGCCCAAGTCTAACGTCTGCAATCTACAATCTAAAATCTTCAAAAACAGCAATTCTATCTTACGGCACAGCCGTCCGGGAAGAGCCGAATCATTGTACAGGCGCAAGCGTCATCTGCGTCTTGCCGTCGGTTTGCAGAAACTGCGGATACCGTGCGTCGGAGAAAACGGTCGGCTGCGTCTGCTGCGAGAACATCCAGCGCAGCATTTCGGCATAAGCAGAGTTTTTGCGGCAGCCGACATGCGCCATATTCTTGATGAACCATGTGCTGTCGGGGAACATGCAAGTCGACGCGTCAATCACACCGTCGGCTGACAGATGATTGTGCTCCTTATGCGCGCGCTGCACATAGTCCGCGCCCAGCGTCGTACCGTAGTCAGCAACGGTCGCGCCGCCGCTCGAACATGTCGTCTCGATCAGATTGTCGCCGTGTGCGAGCGCGCTGGATGTGATCGGCACGCATCCGTTGTTGTAATGGGAAAAGACGACGATCTGCACGCCGTCAGACGCTGCCGCATTCAGAATTTCTTCCCTGTGGTTGAACACGTCGTAATGGTACGCGTCGATCCGGCGCACAAACGTCTCGGACGCATTGTGCGGAAGCATGACCCGCTTGTCCTCCTCGTACCGGTCGTCGCGCACAAATGTCCACATGCCGGGCATGGTCGAGAGCGTGTGACGGATCACATCGTCCACAACAACGGCGTTGAGCGCGTCGGTCAGACGGTTCAACAGCCGGAACAGCGGGCGCAGCAGCTTCGTGTGCGCGCACCAATCCATCGCGCGGTCAAACAGCGCATCCGTCTTATCCGAACCGACTTCCAGCGTTTGCAGCCAGCCGAAGAACGCTTCCTGATTGAATTGCAGTTCGCCGGAGAATACGTTCGTCACAAACAGAAGACCGCAGAATGCAGCCGACAGGAACCAAATCGTATCAACGCTGTCGTGGCCGTATTTTTGCAGATATGCCATCGTCTGCACGCCGCCCATGCTGCAGGCGGCAAGGCGCACCTTCCCGTGTCCGGTCTCCTGCTGTACGCGGCGGATATAAGCGTCCAGATCGTCGGCGTTCGTCAGCGGATCGAGGCGCCAGTCGAAGTTGTAGTAGTACACATGATCTGCGCCGACAGCCTGCACGGCGCTGCGAATGATCGCAAACTCCGCCTCGCCGGCGTCTTCATACAGAGAAGCGTCCTTTTCGCTCATTGCGCCCTCAATGAGCGCGGGCGCAACGTTGTAGAGCGAATTGCCGTCCGCATCGCACGCCATGGGGCCGAGAAGCTCCAGCGCAATCTCTGCCACAGCATCGGCAAGGGGCTGCATGCTGAAAGAAACAATCGTGCGGAAAAGACCGCCAGTCGCACGCAGAACAATACCTTTGATATCGGGCTGCGGCGGAAATACGACCGTCTCCTTCGGCGTGCCGGGGTTCAGTGAAAAGGGCAGTACGCCCATACCGCTGACGAGCACAATCGGCAGATTGCCGCAGTCACATGTTTTCTGTGCCGCAAATACAGGCGCGGCGCATGAGAGCGCAATGCATACTGTGAGCAGAACACAAAGCAGTTTCTTCATTCCGGTCTCCCCTTTTTATATGTTATATGCATTTGATTGTATGGCTTTGCGCGAGTGTAACAATTTCCACCTGAGGAAACTGCGCGCGCAGTCTGTCCGCGAGCACAGGTACCACAGGCGCTTCCGTCTCAAAATGACCGGCGGCGACCAGCGTGACGCCAAGCTGCTCGGCGTCGAGAAAATCATGGTAACCGGCGTCGCCCGTCACCAGCGCGTCAATGCCCAGTGCGGCAACGTCGGCGACCAGATCGCCGCCCGAACCGCCGCACACCGCGAGCGTCTCGATTGTCCGTCCGCCGTCGCACCAGCGCACCTTGGCGGATAACTGCTCGGCTGCCGTGGCAGCCAGTTCGATTGCACGCATCGGCGCAGGCAGGAAGCCCACACGTATCATCGGCACAGGCAGGGATTCCGTGCACACAGCCTCTACTCTGCTGAGCGAGAATCGCTCTGCCAGCACGTCGTTGACGCCGCCTGCCGCGATATCCAGCGGCGTATGGCAGCAGATGGCGCTGATGCCGGCACACACGAGCTGATAGGCCGGATCGCGCGGCAGAAGCTGACGTCTGGCTTTGAATATCACGGGATGATGCGTCACCATCAGATCGGCGCCGCATTCCATCGCACCGGCCACGGTATCGGGCGTGATGTCAAGACAGACCGCGATCTTCTGCACGACGTGCGATTCGTCGCCGACCAGCAGACCGCTGTTGTCAAAATCCATCTGCGTCGAAAACGGCGCAATCGTATCAAGGAAATCATATACATCACGTACCGTGACCATGGCAGATCCTCCCTGAATCAGAATTTGAACTTACTTCAGCCGAACGTACGGCAAAAGATCCGGCAGTATTTCGCGAATGGTGCGCACCTCGTCCGGCAGCATCGCGGCGCGCTCGAGCGCATCCGCGCGTTTTTTCAGATAGATGTACTGCTTGGTCAGATAGTAGCTTGCAGCTTCGTTCATCGCCTGCGGCAGCTCGCCCATCCAGATGTAGGACTTGCGGTAGTGCGGACGGTAAGCCGGATCATACGCCGCGCTGAACGCGACGTAAGGCCGGCACTCGTCAAAGCATGCATGCTCCGCAAGAATGTGAAAGCCGTTTTGCAGAAGATACGCGCGAACAAGCTCGGCATGCGTCATCGGCTGAAAAATGAAGCGCTTACCGCTGTCAAATATCCAGTCCGTGCGCGAGAGAAGCTCGACAATGAGCGTGCCGCCCATGCCCGCAAAAATAAAGTCGTCCGCATCAGCCGGCGAATAAGCGTCAAGTCCGTCTGACAAACGCAGTGAAACCTGCTCCGTCACGCCGTAAAGCGCAAGTGCAGTCACCGCATTCATCAGCGGTCCCTCGCGCAGATCGCTCGCAACAGCCGCCGGACACTTGCCGCACGCAACAAGGTATGCCGGAACATAGGCGTGATCGGTACCGATATCGGCAACGGTCACACCCTCCCGAACCAGATCGGCCACCATCTGCAGGCGCGGCGAGAGCTTCATTTATTCCGCTTTAGCCAGATGCGCATTGATTTTTTCGACCATCTCGTCCGCGTCGACGCCGTGCACCATGCACGCCATCTCCAGCGACTCGCTGCGTGCGGAAGGACAGCCGAGACAGTGCATGCCCATCTCCAGAAAATACGGCGCGGTTGTCGCGTCCATCGAAAGAATCTCACCGATCAATGTGTCTTTTGTGATTTGCATAATAACAATCCTCCAAATTAGTTTTTATCTGATGTATTATACCATATCTTGTGTCAAATATCAACTGTTTAAACAAGAAAAAATGGAGCTGTCTGATCAGACAACCCCATCTTTTGCATAGAACGTATTATTTGAAGCTGAGACTTCTGAGCACCGCAGCAGCATCCTCGTCGCTCGGCGCAATGCCCTTGAGCGTAACGGTCGCCAGACTGTCGCCGCCGAGGCCGACATACACGGTGTAGTCGCGTTTTTCTCCTTTATTGGTGTACGTCACGACCGAGAACGCTTCGCCGTCGATCTTGGTCTG
The DNA here is from genome assembly GCA_017450005.1 of Clostridia bacterium. GTDB lineage: Bacteria > Bacillota > Clostridia > Oscillospirales > Acutalibacteraceae > UBA1425. Next base: position 18,094 of record JAFSYM010000103.1, on the reverse strand, counting down.
CTTGCCTTCCTTGGCGCCCTCGTTTTTCAAAAGCGACGCGACGGCGTTTTTCACGCTGTCCTTTCCGGCTTCTTCGGCTTCCACATTGATCTCGATCTCTGCGGTATCGTCCTTGATCTTGGTGGCGCTGGGGATATCGAACAGGCGGATGCGCGTGTCGTCGCCCGTGTATTCCATCTTGCACCAGTCGTCCGGAATATACACATAGAACGCACCCTTTTCACGCACGCGACCGACTTCCGGCTGCGTGGCGGGATCGGCTGTTTCCGATTCGGGCGCGGCAGTCGTCTCGGCAGCCGCGGAGGTGGATTGGGCTTCCGGCGTCTTGCCGCCGCAGGCAGCAAGAGACAGCGCAAACAGCGCAGCAAGGAACAATGCAAGTATTTTTTTCATGGCAGTTTCTCCTTTTAAAATGAAGTTGCCTTACGGCATATAGGGTGATTTGCCGCTCGACGCGTAATCGTCCGGCATGACGAACGGGCGCATGAAGGCAATGGTGAAATCAACGCCCCACTCGCCCATTGCGTCTCTCCATTTGTTGGAGTGCGGCTCGATAGACAGCATGCCGTCATAGCCCTTGGTGTACAGCAGATTCATGACAGGACCCCATCTGACATCGTCAAGTCCCGCAGGCGGATCGTCGTAGTGCTCGCCGCCGATATAACTTGAACCCTTGACGTGGAAGTGGTAGATCCTCTCGCCCCAGTCGCGCATCTCCATGAGATAATCGCCGCCGCGGCCGATGCAGTGCGACGTGTCGTACTTGATGCCGAGCGCGGGCAGATCGCTCAGGATCACGCGCCACGTTTCGGGCGATACGACAAAGTTGCCCCAATCGCAGTTGAACACTGCTATTTTGACATTTTTGCCCTCGGCGTATGCAAGAAGCTGCGAAAAATAGTCCGTCGCAATGCGGCAGTTCTCCGCAAAGCTCTTGCCTTCCGTCCAGTTGCAGCCGCAGTTGAACACCGGGCAGCCCAGCGCGGACGCCGCGTCGATCAGGTTCTTATCGTCCTGCAGCGCGGCAGGAATGATCGCGCCCGTATCGTCGATGCGCTTTGCGCCCCAGCGGCCGATGGAACCGACTGCAACGCCCGTCTCCTGCGACAGCGCCTTGATCTGCGGCACTTTGGCGGCAAATTCGGACGAATCGTAATTGTGGTTGACGCAGAATTCGACCGCGTCGAGCTTTTTGGACTGCGCAAAACGGAAGCCCGCTTCGCTCCAGTCCTGGATGATTCCGAGTTTCATAGATCGTTCTCCCTGTAAAAACGGAGCTGTCTGCACAGCTCCGGATTGGTATAGACAGCAGCGCCTTTATTTTTCGCCCAGGAGCTTTGCAAGCTCGGCCATGAACGTGTTGATATCCTTGAACTGGCGATACACGGAGGCAAAGCGCACGTACGCCACCTCGTCGATATCCTTCAGGTAGTCCATCGCAAGCTCGCCGATGTAGCTGGACGTCACCTCGCGATCCAAAGAGTTCTGCAGCCGGCTCTCGATCTCGGAGACAACATGCTCGATCGTCTCCAGCGAAACAGGCCGCTTCTCACAGGCGCGAAGCAGGCCGTTGAAGAGTTTGCTGCGGTCGAACACCTCGCGGGACTTATCCTTTTTGACCACGATCACCGGCACGCTCTCGATTACCTCATAGGTCGTGAAACGCTTGGCGCACTTGATGCACTCGCGGCGACGACGGATGCGTTCTCCCTCGTCAGTGGGACGCGAATCAATAACTTTGCTTTCTTCGTAACCGCAAAACGGACACTTCACTGCCTTCACCTCTTTCTTTTTGTTCTTTTATTGTATCATCTTTTACAGTTTTTTGCAATCCTTTTTTCGTCATTTCCGCTTAAATATTTGATATTTGTGTAAGTTTTTCGGCACTGGTGCATACAGCCGACACTTCGTCGAAGCAGGAACGGTACAGCTCCACCACGCCGTCGCCTGAGAATCCGCCGTCATGCAGGATGTGAAACAGGGCGTCAAAATCAAACGAACCCGACCCCGGCGGCAGACAATCGCCGCATGCGCCGTGGTCGCTCAGGTGCAGATGCACAATGTCCGGCGCGAACTCCCGCGCCATCGCCAGCGGATCCTCACCGCTGCGCACCGCCTGCTTGATGTCAAGCGTCATGGCAAAAAGGTCGCCCAAATCGGCGCGCATACGCCGCAGAAAAGAAGGCTTTGATGCGCGAAAACGGACGACGTTTTCCTGCGTGAGAATCACGCCGTCGCGCCTGGTCTGCAAAGCCAGCGTGCCGAAACGCTCGATATACTCTTCTTCCGATATATTAAACGGTTCCTTTTCACCATGCAGCACCAGTTTGTCGCAGCCGAGCGCATGACACGCCTCGCACAACCCGCAGTAGAGCTCCATGGCGTCCTGCACGCGCCGCGGATAAATGCCGAACAGCGTATACGATTCCGCAAACGAAAAGTACGGATGCACGGCCTGTACGTGTATTTCGTTTGTCTTGCAGATTTCACAAAGTTTTTGCAGTACGTCGCCGCGCGTCTCGCATCCGGCGTTAAAGAAGATCTCAACCTCGCGCACGCCGACCGACGCCAGACAAGCAAGGGACTCATCCGTCGGCAGCGGATACAGACACGAAGTGGACAGACCGATTCGCATGGGCTTTGCTGCCTCCTTTGTCAAATGTTTTGCATTGAGCCGACAGCCTTGGCATGGTACAATGCAAACGGTGATGCAAATGAAATGGCTGACCGTCCTGACGGAAACATACCGCACGCTCTCGGACGCGGCAAAAAACCTGCTCGTGTTCTGCGTGTCTTATCTGCTCGCGACCGCTTTCTTTGCAGCCGCCTGCCGCATCTGCGCGGGATGGCTGCTCGACTACTACACAGCCGTCGCGATCTCGTCCGATCTGCTCGAAGCGATCCGCCCGTGCGTCGGCGTCACGGCGCTGGGCGTGCTGCTGACGCAGAGTGCGTCAATTGCGGCCTAAGAAAGCATCCAGCAAGCCCTGCCCGTCGCCCGGCGCGGGGACGAGCGGGACGTGCAGCTCGCGCTGCAGATCGGCAGGCGTCAGATCATCAAGGAAGACGTCCTCGCCCTGACGAAGAGCAGTGGCGGGAAACAGCAGCGCGTCGCCGAGTTCGAGATCGCGCGTCTGTTCGAGAATGTCCTGTCCGGTCAAAAGACCGGATACAGTGATTTCCTTGCCGAAAAAGCGGTTTTCGATGGCGATGACCTGCACATGAAGACCGGAAAACTTTTCCTGTGCGCGCTGTGCCAGCTCCGCAATCAGCGGGTAAACGGCCTGGCCGCACACCGCTGTGACAGTGCGGGCGTACACCGCCGGCGGCTCGTCTTCCAGCGCGCGGCAGAATTCATCGCGCAGCAGCGCCCACATACCGACGCCGTTTTCGAGCTGCGGATAGTCGCCGTAGTGCGACGCGTCCGGCACAGGCCGCTGTGCCTTTAAATAAAACTCATCTGCGGCGAACGCCAGACGATCCTGGCCGTCCTGCACGTTTTGCCGGTTGAAGCTGTCGATGGTGTCGATCACCGCGGCGGCTTCTTCTTTTGTAAACGACCGCAGCGTCGCCAGACCCACGCGGTGCGCCGTCAGTCCCACGGGCACGGCTGCAATGCTCTGCAGCGCGGGACGCAGTTTACACAATTCATTCAGACTGAAACGCAGTTCCTCGCCGTCGTTGATACCGGGGCACAGGACAAGCTGCGTATTCAGCCGCAGTCCCGCATCCGCAAACCGGCGCAGATACGCAAGGCATTCCCCCGCTCTGCGGTTGCCCATCATCCGGCAGCGCAAGTCCGGATTCATCGTATGTACGGAAACGTTGATGGGACTGATGTGCATGTCGATAATGCGCTGTACTTCGCGTTCGGAAAGGTTTGTGAGCGTGATATAGTTGCCGAACAGGAACGACAGTCTCGCGTCGTCATCCTTGAAATACAGGCTCTCGCGCATGCCGTGCGGCAGCTGGTCGATAAAGCAGAAAATGCACTTGTTTGCGCATCGGCGCTGTTTGTCCATCAGGTACGTCTCGAACAGCAGACCCGGCTCCTCGTCCTCCTGCTTGCGGATGCGGACGGTGCGCTCCCTGCCCTTTTGCGTGCGGATGCGCAATTCGATCCGCTCACTCTGTATATAGAAACGGTAGTCCAGCACGTCGTGGATTTCGTGCCCGTTGACACACAGCAGCACATCGCCCTCCCGCACGCGCTTGCGCGCGCAGGCAGAGCCGCTTTCCACGCCTGCAATCCGAACAGCCACCGCATACACCTCGTTTTCAGAAATAAAGCAAAAGACAGAGAAGGGTTGATTCTTCTCTGTCCGAAAGCGACGTTACATAGCGTAACTTATGCGTCCTTCTTCTCGACGACCTGACGGCCGTTGTAATAACCGCACTCAGGGCACACTCTGTGGGGTCTTTTGTAAGAACCGCACTTGGAGCACTTCTCGAGCGTGGGAGCGGACAGCTTCCACACGTTGGAACGTCTCTTATCGCGTCTTGCTTTTGATACTCTCCTTTTCGGGACTGCCATTCTGCGAGCACCTCCTTAAATTGCTTGGCTGCTTAACTACTCATCCAAAAGCTGCAATAAACCTTCGAGCCTCGGGTCTACAGACTTTTTACAGCTACATGGTCCGTCATTGAGGTTTTGACCGCACCGGGGACACAATCCCTTGCAGTCCTCCCTGCACAGGAACTTTGTCGGCAGAGAGAGGAAAATGTCGTCCCGCACCAATTCATCCAGATCGAGCCGCGAGGACTCAAGACAAATCAGCTCGTCGTTGCTCTCGTCGTTGAGCTCACGCACGAGCACATGCTCCACCGGCAGATCAAATACCGGCCGCATGGGTGCGGCGCACCGATCGCAGAACAGCTCGAGCGCAAACTGCGCAGACGCGGCTACGGATACTACACCCGCACGGTTGCGGATCTCGCCGCAGATGTGAACCGGCTCTGTGAACGGGCACACATTGTTCAGCGGAACGTCGGCCAGATCCATCTCATAGTCCACAGGAAGAGATGCGCCGACAGTATTGAAGATCGGTTCCAGCTCATAGATCATAGACGATCAAACCCTCGATTTGGTCCGAAAACAGAACAAGCTGTTTTCAGCACAACGAATATTATATAGGTTTCTTCTATGTTTGTCAATATCCAATTTTGATTTTTTTACAGGATTTCGCAAAAATCGAAGATTCTCTCCGGCAGTTCTTCCCGATCTGCGGAAACGGTAAAGACGACGTTTTTGCCTGCCTGTGCGCAGAACTTGTCCACTCTGGCAAGGAAATCCGCAAGCTGGTCGTAATCCCTGCCGCCGATGCGCAGCGTTGCATCGATGAGCAGGTCGGTGATATCATGGTTGCCGGCACACACGCCACAAAGGAAACCGAAGAGCTGGTCATAGCCGCACACACCGAAATGGTCGGTGTCGATCAGGCGGACGCGGTAGTTGACGTCGTACGTCAGATGCGGCTCTTTCTCCACGCAGACAACGCAGCCGTCGGACTGCTCCATAGCGGAATTGACAAGTTCGATCAGGTGCTTGGTTTTGCCGGAGCCTTTGTGGCCGAGGATCAGAGAAATCATGGGTAATTCGTTCCTTTCGTTTGGAATATTTGAAAATACGGTATTGTTATTCGGAAAGTCTTTGTTCAAGTCTCGCTTTTTCCGCTTCGTATCCGGGTTTGCCCAGAAGCGCGAACATGTTCTTTTTGTAGCTCTCTACGCCGGGCTGGTCGAACGGATTGACGCCCAGCAGATAGCCGGAAATCGCGCAAGCAAGCTCGAAGAAATAGATCAGGTAGCCGGTGTGGTACGCATCCGCGCATCCGAGCTCGAGGATCAGGTTAGGCACACCGCCGTCGGTATGCGCAAGAACGGTGCCCTCGAATGCCTTGCGGTTGACGAAAGAAAGCGGCTTGCCGCTGAGGAAATTGAGACCGTCGACATTTTCGGGGTCCTCGCCGATGAGGATATCCTGCTGCGGATGATCGAACAGGACGACCGTCTCGAACAGATGACGCTCTCCCTGCTGGATATACTGACCGAGGGAGTGCAGATCGGTCGAGAAGATTGCGGAGGACGGATAGATGCCCACGCCGTCCTTGCCCTCGCTCTCGCCGAAGAGCTGCTTGAACCACTCGCCCATCAGCGCAAAGCGCGGTTCGTACGCGACGCACAGCTCGATCTTTTTGCCGCTGCGGTACAGCAGATTGCGGATCGCCGCATACAGATAGCAGTCATTCCTGCAAAGGTCCGGATCGGTATAGGCCTGCATCGCGTCGGCAGCGCCCTGCATGAGTGCGGCAACGTCGATTCCCGCTACGGCAATCGGCAGAAGACCGACCGCTGTCAGCACGGAGTAACGGCCGCCGACTGCGTCCGGCACGACGAACGTCTCGTATCCCTCGCGGTCTGCCAGCGCTTTGAGCGTGCCGCGGGACTTGTCCGTCGTCACAAAAATGCGTTTTGCCGCTTCCTCGGCGCCGTACTTCTGAATCAGCTTTTCACGGAACACGCGGAATGCCACGGCGGGCTCCGTCGTGGTGCCGGATTTGGAAATGACATTGACGGAAAAATCGCGTCCGTCGCAGATCTGCAGCAGCTCCGCGAGCGCGTCCGAGCTGATTGTGTTGCCGGCAAAATAGATGTCGGGCGTGTCCTTGGGCAGCGCGTTGTACAGATTGGATTTCACAAGTTCAATCACCGCGCGCGCACCGAGATAAGAGCCGCCGATTCCGATTACGATCAGCACCTGCGAGTGCGCCTGAATGCGCTTCGCCGCATCAAGAATCGCAGCGAACTCCGCACGGTCATAGTCCGCAGGCAGTGTCAGCCAGCCTGTGAAGTCGCTGCCCTTGCCGGTACCGCTGCGCAGCATTTCATGCGCACGCTGTACCTCCGGCGCGATCGCGGTCAAAGACTGCGCATTGACCGCGTCGAGCGCATATTTCCCGGAAAAAGAAAAGGCCATAGGGGGTTCCTCCGAAATCGATAAATATATATAGTACTATTTTAACCGATTCCGCGAGAATTTGCAACCTTTTTATTCTATTTATTTTTACTGTTTGCCGCATTTTTGGCAAATACACCGATCAATCTGCGGAACATAACCGAAAACGTCAGCTCCGGAACTGATTCAGGCGCAGTCAGCGCAAGCTCTGCGAGCGTTTCGGATCCGAATTGCAGCATAATTTTGCCCAGCGTCTGCCCCTTCTCGACCGGCGCGTGCACATCCAGCGCGACCTCGATCTGCTGCGTGACGTCCTGTGCCCTGCCCTTCGGTATCAGAACGGACGGTATGCGCGGCACCTGCGGCGCGATGCTCTGCTGCACGCCGCGCAGCACACGCACGCGCGTTACCTTCGACGTATCAATCTGCGGCGTGATCGTTTCATAGTGCGAAAAACCCCAGTTGAGCAGCGCTTTCGCGCCCTCAAAGCGATCCGTGCTGTTGCCGCTGCCCAGCACAACGGCGATGAGATGCGTCTGTCCTCGTCTGGCCGACGCGGAAACACAGCAGCCGGCCTTATTGGTCGTACCGGTTTTGAGGCCTGTCGTTCCCTCATAGAAGCGCACGAGCTTATTGGTGTTTACAAGCTCCGTCGCTCCGCCGCGCACGGAATCCATCCAGATTGTCGTATACTGCGTGATCCATTCATGCGACAGCAGCGCGCGTGACATTAGCGCTACGTCATACGCTGACGTCAGATGTTCGGTCGTATCGTCATCCAGCCCGGTGCAATTGACGAAATGGGTATCGCGCATGCCGAGCGCACGGGCGCGCTCGTTCATCATCTCCACAAACGCTTCACTACCGCCGGCAATATGCTCACCCAATGCCGTGCAGGCGTCGTTTGCACTGTAGACGGCCGTGGCCTTGAGCAAATCCTCCGCCGTCATCGTCTCGCCCTCTTTCAGCCAGATCTGTGATCCGCCTTTCGATGCGGCGTTTGTGCTGGCGGTGATCGGGTCTGTGAGCTTCAGCTTGCCGCTGTCAACCGCTTCGGCGACCAGCAGCAGCGCCATGATCTTCGTCACGGACGCCGGATACAGTTTTTCATGGCTGTTCTTTTCGAGCAGCACCTTGCCGCCGGTCGCGTCCATGAGTACGCATGCCTTGGCATGCACCGTCACGGGCAGTCCGTCCGAGGGCGTTTCTTCCGCTGCGGCGGGCAGCGTATCCGGCTCATAGAGCACATAGCCGTCCTCCAGAAATTCGAGTGCCTGCGCCGGAAGAACCCATGCAATCGTCATACACACGACCAGAAATAAAACCATCATTCGTTTGCGCATAGTTACGCCTCCTTTTTGCCATGTATATGGCGAAAGAAACGTAAAAATACATTGCACATTCTTTTTGTATATGTTATAATTAATCTATATTCTTCTTGGAGGCGAAAACATGGCAATTTCCCTGCGTGAAAAGCTCAGCTACGGCGTTGCGGGCGCCGGCGGCGATCTGAGCTACGGCATGACCAACGCATTCTTTTCCAACTTTCTGACGGACAATCTGAAGATCCGTCCCGGTTATCTGAGCGGTATGTTCCTGCTGTGCCGTGTGTGGGACGGCATCAACGACCCGATGATGGGTACGCTTGTGGATAACACGCGCACAAGGCTCGGCCGTTTCCGTCCGTGGATTCTCACCGGCGGTATTCTCAACGCCATGGTGCTGGTCATGATGTTCTCAAACCCCGGGTTTGCCGCTGGCGGCGTCGGCGCATACATCTATGCCACAGTCGCCTATCTGCTGTGGGGCATGAGCTACACGATCTTCGACATCCCGTACTGGTCGTTCGTCCCCGCTCTGGCGCGTGATCCCAAAGAGCGCAATACGATTGCATCTATCCCGCGTTTCTTCTGCGGCGTCGGGCAAGGCGCTGTTTCGCTGCTGACCGTGGCGATGGTCGACAAGCTCGGTCACGGCAACGAACCGCTCGGGTTTCACCGCTGGGCGATGATTCTGGCCGGCGCGTATATTCTGCTGGTCGTCATCACCGTAACCGGTACGAAAGAGCGCTACACGCCCGAAAAGAAAGAAAGTCTGACGCTAAAAAAAGCGTTCGTCACCATCAAGAACAACGACCAGCTTCTTTTTTTCATGCTCACGGCGATCTGCTTCAACACCGGATGGTATCTGACGAACGGTCTGGGCGTGTACTACTTCAAGCATGTGCTGCAGCGGTACGAGTTGTACGCCGTATTTGCCGGCATCGTCGCGGTCGGGCAGATGCTCGGTCTGGTTCTGTTTACCGTCCTGTCCAACAAATTCACCAAGCGGCCCGTTATCATCGGCGCGATGGGTTTTGCCGCAGTCGGCTATCTGGCGCTTTTCCTGCTGCGTAATTTCCGCGGCAAATCGCTGGGTGTGATCCCGCTGCTGAACGAGCCGATCGACGTTGGGTTCGTCCTGTTCGCACTGTTTGCGTTCCTTTGCTGCATCGGCATCGGCGCAATGTTTGTAGCAGAAACAGTCATGCTTGCGGACGTGGTGGACTACGGCGAGTTCAAGCTCGGCTACCGCACGGACTCCATCGTCTTCTCGATGAAGAGCTTCCTTCTGAAAGTCGCCTACTCGATTCAGGGCCTGATTATGGGCATCGGTCTGGAAATCGGCAAATACAACACGGCTGAAGCTGCCATGCAGCCACAGAGCGCAAAGACCGCAATCTGTGCCATGGCATTTGCCATTCCCGTTGTTCTGATCGCGTGTTCCTTCCTTGTCTTTGTGCGCAAGTACAAGCTGCACGGCGACTTTTACAATGAGATAATGCAGAAGCTTCGCGTCAAACACGCCGAAGAGGAAGGCCGCAGTCTTGACGAAGAGGTCGAAGCATGAGCGCGCTGACAGATGCGCTGCGCTATGTGCGCAGCCGCACGGACTTTGTGCCGCAGGCCGCAATCGTGCTCGGCTCGGGACTCGGCGGATTTGCCGAAAAAGTCGACGTGCTGACCGCGCTCGACTACGCGGACATTCCCGGTTTTCCGCGTTCCACCGTCGCCGGACATGCCGGACGTTTTCTGTTCGGCCGTCTGCACGGCGTCCCGGTCGTGCTCATGCAGGGACGCGTGCACTACTATGAAGGCTACAGCATGCAGGAAGTCGTCATGCCGATCCGCCTGATGCGTCTGCTCGGTGCAGAGATTTTGTTTCTGACCAATGCCGCAGGCGGCATCAACCGCAGCTTTCATGCCGGCGATCTGATGTGTATCACGGGGCACATCGCCTCGTTTGTCCCCTCCCCGCTGATCGGCCCGAACGACGATACGCTTGGCGTGCGTTTTCCGGACATGAGTCATATCTATGACGTGCAGCTTTCGGAATGCATCCGGCAGACGGCCGCCGCTCTGGATATTCCGCTGCAAAACGGCGTGTATGTGCAGACGACGGGACCGCAGTATGAAACGCCGGAAGAAATCCGCATGTACGCTCTGCTCGGCGCAGACGCCGTCGGCATGAGCACGGCTTGCGAGGCCGTTGCCGCCGTGCACGCGGGAATGCGTGTGTGCGGCATCAGCTGCATCTGCAACATGGCGGCGGGCATCAGCCCCGTACCGCTGACGCACGAAGAAGTACAGCAGACCGCCGACCGGACTGCGCCGCTGTTCCGCGCGCTGGTCGAAAACGCTGTGCCTCGCATGGTCAATCCGTAAACGTTCCCCATCAAATATAAAGGAGAAAACACTATGAAAAAGACGACTGTTGCACTGACCGGCGCGTCCGGCAACATGGGCTATCAGGGCTTTCTGGAGCTGTATGCGCGCAAGTTCCGCCACGACATCGTGCTGCTGCTGCGGCCGAGCGAGAAAAACCGCAAGAAATTCGCGCCCTTCTTCAACGACCCGTCCGTCAAGATTATCTGGGGCGATCTGACCGACTATGAATCCGTGCTGCGTTTTGTTACGGGCGCGGACTACGTGCTGCACGTTGGCGGCATGGTCTCGCCCGCCGCGGACTACTATCCGCGCAAGACGATCAAAACCAACGTATCGGCCGCCGAAAACATTGTGCGCGCAATCAAGGCACAGCCCGATCCCGACGCAGTCAAGGTTGTCTATATCGGCACCGTTGCAGAAACCGGCGACCGCAACCCGCCTATCCACTGGGCGCGCACGGGCGATCCGATCAAAATCAGCGTCTACGACCACTACGCGATCAGCAAGGTCAAGGCCGAAGCAATCTTTGCCGAATCCGGTCTGAAATACTGGGTCTCGCTGCGTCAGTCAGGCATCCTCTACCCCGCAATTCTGAAAAACATGGATCCGATCATGTTCCATGTGCCGATCAACGGCGTGCTCGAATGGGCGACGGTCGAGGACAGCGGACGTCTTCTGGCCAACGTCTGCGAGCCGGACGTGCCGGAGGACTTCTGGCGCAAGTTCTACAACATCGGCAGCGGCAAGGAATACCGCATCACCAACTATGAGTTTGAGGAATATCTGCTCGGCGCGCTGGGTCTGCCCTCGCCGCAGAAGCTGTTTGACGCGCACTGGTTCATTCTGCGCAACTTCCATGGTCAGTGGTACATCGACTCCGACAAGCTCAACGATATTCTCCATTTCCGCGCAGACATTCCGATCAAGACATATTTCAAAAACATGGCCAAAGCCGTGCCCGCCTACTACCGCGCGGCAAACATTCTGCCGGCATTCCTCGGCGGCGCGATCGGCGCGGCTGCCAAGCCCTTTATGAAAAAGATTGCCGAGACCGAACACTACGGCACGCTGCATTGGAAAAAGACAGGCAATCCCCACCGGATCAGCGCCTACTACGGCACCAAAGAGGATTGGGACAAAATCGGCGGCTGGGATACGTTCAAGATCGAGCGTCCGACCGAGGAAATCACGCTGCTTGACCACGGCTATGACGAGAGCAAGCCGGACAGCGAGCTGACGCTCAAGGACATGCAGAAAGCTGCGGCGTTCCGCGGCGGCAAGTGCCTGTCCAAAAAGATGACCAAGGGCGACCTGTTCACACCGCTGACGTGGGAAAGCGCGCGCGGCAACGTGTTTGAGATGACGCCGAACCTCGTGCTCAAGGGCGGTCACTGGTGCCCGCAGGAGCTGCCGTGGCCGTGGGACTATGATACGGAAGCGAAGATCAACCCGTTCTTTGCCCAGGTCTGGCACCCGCTGCATGACAAGGAAGAAAACAACTTCTACGATGAAACCATCTTCAAGGGATTCAAGGATTATGAGGAGGGTATGCAGGCATGAACGTATTCATGATCGGCGGCACAGGTCTGCTCGGCTGCGCCGCTGCACAGCTTTTCATTGACCGCGGGCACAGCGTGCGTACCGTCGCGCTGCCGCCGCTTCCGACCGGCGCGCCGATCCCGCCGGAGATGGAGATCACGTTCCGCAACATCCTTGAAATGACCGACGAAGAAGTGCTCGCGCTCATGCAGGGCTGCGACTGCTTCGTCTTTGCGGCAGGCGTGGACGAGCGTGTGGAGTTCCCCGCGCCCGTATACGAAGCGTATAAGAAATACAACATCGATCCGCTCGCGCGGCTGATTCCGCTGGCAAAACAGGCCGGCATCACCAAAACGGTTGTGCTCGGTTCGTACTTCTCCTACTTTGCCAAGAAGTTTCCCGAAATGCGCCTGACTGCAAAGCACCCGTATATCCGCAGCCGCATCATGCAGGAAAAGACGGCGCTCTCCTTCGCGGACGAAAACATGGACGTCTGCATTCTGGAGCTGCCGTACATCTTCGGCACACAGCCCGGCCGCAAACCGGTATGGGTTATTCTGATCGAGCAGCTCGACAACATGGGGCCGATCACATTCTATCCCAAGGGAGGCACCGCGATGCTGACCGTGCGGCAGGTCGCCGAGGTGATTGTCGGCGCGGCAGAAAAGAGCAAGGGCAAAAAGACCTACCCCATCAGCTACTACAACTACACATGGAACGCCTTCCTGGCGATCGTGCATGCGGCGATGGGCAAGCCGAACCGCAAGATCATCAATATCGCCAAATGGATGTTCCAGCTTTTCGGCTTCTCGATGCGCAAGCAGTACAAGGATAAGGGCATTGAAAGCGGCATCGATCCGGTCGGCCTTGCGGACATCATGTGCATGAACACGTTCATCGACAACAAGTGGGCGAAGTACCTCGGCGCGACGGACGACGACATCCGTGCGGCGATCTTCGATTCCGTCAAGCTGTCGGTCGACGCATACAAAGGCAACGCCGATCTCGTCGGCATGAAGAGCGAATAATAGAATACACAGCAAAAGACGGCGGGGAGCAATCCTCGCCGTCTTTTTGTCTGAAAAAGCCCCGCTTTCGGAACTTATAATCCTAATTATCGATTATGTTATGCATCCTGCACGGAAGCCAAAAGATCATTTTCCCGCTGGTCGACGACGTAATCCACGCCGAACAGCCACTGAATCAGCGCGCGCAGCCGCGACCAGAGATCGTGTCTGACATGCACGGTCTCGGTCTCGGATTCTGCAACGGTCTGCCCGTTAGAATCCAGCAGCTTTGCCTGCACCGTGTAATCCTCTTTGGGCTGGCGGACGGTGTACTCGTTGCCCGTACCGACGTCCGCGCCGTTCACGAACCAGTGCACCGTCGTGTTCGCGGGCGCTTTCTCCGTTGCAGCATAAAAGCGCACCGACGTTTTGTAGTGCTCCGTGCGCTCCGAGCGGAAATCTGCGATCGTCACAGTCGTGCCGACGACCGTCACGGCGAAGGTTGTCGATTGTCCGCCGTAGGTCACGGTGACCGTCTTTGTTCCCGCCATATCAGATGTGAAGCCCGTACAAGCGAAGCCGCTTGTAACACTCTGCGTGCTGCCGTCGGAATAGGTCGCGGTCAGCGTCAGACCGGCGGAACGGAAGCTCTCTCCCACGTCATATACCGTTTTCGTCGGCAGCGTCTTCACCGCAATCGAGGCCAGGGAAGCATTTTTTGTCCACTGGGCATAGAGCGTTGCAGCGGCGTTTGCTTTATACGTCCCGCCAGCCGAGTAGCTCGTGCCGGTGCCGTCGGATTTTGTGTTCCAGTTCTTGAACGTATAGCCTGAACGCGTCGGTTTTGTCGTGCTGAGCGTCAGGTTGACGTCGTGCAGCTTTGTCTGACTACTCGGCGCCCCGCTGCCGCCGTTCGCAACGAAACTCACCTTATAATAATTCATGTTTACGCCAACACGAACCCCTTCGCTCATGTTTCCGGCTGCATCATACGCATAGATATCGGTTATAAATGTCTCAGTCTCGTTATTATGAGCCGATCTCAACACTCGGAAAGACGCCGTACTGCCGGAAATGTTGCCATTGTGCCAAATCAAATCATCCTGTCCGTTGGCTATCGTCCATGTCGGGAACGCAACTCTGGCAACCCCAACATTATCACTTACCGTACACGTAACGGTGTATCCGTCAACGGTACGATTCGTGACCTGCACGTTGGAGACCGTCGGCGGCGTCGTATCGGTCGGCTGCAGATGAATGTATTGGTGCGGATTGCCGCGACCCCTCCAAGTACTGACCCAGCCATATGTACCAGTATAGTTACCGGTATTGAGATCAATATATCCCTCCGAATATCTCGTATTGTTTGCATTTGCTTCGGTAATATAGATCCGGTTCAGCCCCGCATCATAGCTTTCCACATATGCGACATGACCCGGATTATAGTGCGTCCAAACACAAATTGCGTTGGATGAAGGCGTAGAATTAACCAGATAGCTGCCCGCCTGATTCGGCCAATCCACCGCATCCCCTCTGCAAGGCACGTCGATCCCCAGTTTTTCTCTTGCCCGTCCCCATGCGTACCAGGTACATTGACCGGAATAGCCGCTGACAGCAAATGGATTCCACCCATTGTAAGCAGCTGAATCCAAGTTGACGCCGTACGTTCCGATTGCTGACGCCTTGAACGAAAGCAGACCGTCGCCGCCAACCATAATTGCACCGCACACCATCACCATTGTCATTAACAGTGCAAGACTTCTTTTACACATCTTTTTCATAAAGTGTCCTCCTAAAAAAATGTTTTTCGCGTAAAAATAAAAAATGCGCAACCGAAGTTGCGCACGAAAAACACAGCTCCGATTGTCGCCAAACAAAACCATTTCACTCTCTACAGGAAAGCATGTGAAAATAGAGCATGTATTTTTACCATAGTGATAAAAATACATCCTTCCCCATAGAGAAACAATTATTCGGTTTTGTTTGGCGAAATCATTATAGCAGATACTGTATCGCTTTGCAATAACTCCTGAACAAAAAAATGGTATTGCAGATATGGAAAAATGCAGCGAGAGCAATACGCCTTACGGCACAATAATAATCATAGCCGGACGCAGGGTGGTCATGGTCGCCCGTGTGTACGGAAGAATAACATCTCGGCAGTGCGTGTGCATAAACCGGATTGTCTTTGCGAGGAGCCGTAGGCGACGAAGCAATCCGTTTCCCTATTTTTGTCTGAACGTTTTTTTCATGGAGTACGGAACGCTTCGCTTGCTCGCAATGACAGCGGGACATTGATGTCCGTCCGCTTCATGTATTGTCTGCGATTGGTTTTTTCGCGGGGACTTCATCCCCGTCGGGCGGTCATGCCCGCCCCTACGATCCCGCCGAAAAGCGTAGAAACGCAAAAAAATGGGTTCATCACGGATTTTTGTGGGATGGTCAGATGTCGGTAAAGAGCGGTGTCATCGCGAGGAGCGAAGCGACGCGGCGATCCGTAACCCCGGTAGTGCATAAATGAACAAGAAGGAGAACGGATTGCCGCGCGCCATAAAGGCGCTCGCAATGACAAACAAGGGGACGTTTTCTTGTCCCACAAAATTCCGTGAAGAAGAGAAAATGTCTTTATTCAGGAATATATGCGTGCAAAGAAAAGCTCCCCTTTCGGGGAGCGGGTGGGTTATTCGGTTTTGGGTTTTGTCAGGCGTCGTATGCACCACGCTGTCACGCATGTGTACGAGATCAGCACGAGAATGCTGTGCAGCATACGCAGGTCGTGGATCTGCGGCTCATAGGCGAACAGATACAGCAGCAGATAATATCCGCCGAGGAAAGCGACCAGTGCGGCGGCAAGTCTATCTGACGGCGCATTTTCGAGCAGAACACCCCATTTGCGGCAGACCAATACGGAAAAGCCGATCACGGCCAATACCGCAACGATCACGCCGGGAATCTGCAAGGGCGATTCGTCCATACGCACAAGCATCGGACGCACAACGTTGACGCCCAGACCGGCGATAAAGAAGAGCACATAGCCCAGAATATTTTTCGCCTTTTGCGGCATTTTCTCCGGCAGTACAAATTCCGTCGTCACGGAGAGCCGGCGCACATACGCCGTTATGATGCCGCCCGCAAGGAAGCCTGTGCAGTATTCCCACGTACTCCACGCCGCAATCCAATCCGGCAGCGCAAGACCCTGCGCACCACGCAGTCCCCCTCCGCCGATGAAGAAAAACACGTCGGCCGCCGTGATCGCAAACGCAAAAGCGCCGCAGACTACCGCTCCGGTCTTTGCCGCCTGTTTATCCTTGACGATAAACCGGACGGCAAGGATGACCGCCGCCGCAGCAAATGCGCGGGAAATCGTCTCGATCGCGGCAAAATAATGCCGGCCGCCGAGGTATTTCTTGCCCCAGTCAATGTTGCCGAAATGCGACAAATAGGTGCGGAAAACGCCGTCCGAAATGCCTTTCGCCGAAAGATCCTCGGCGAATACGCGCACGGCTTCCGGCTGCAATGCTCGGATAAGAACGTGCGAAAGCGTTGCCTGCATAAGCATCGTAACGGCATAGAAGACCACCAGCACAACCGCATAGTCACGCAGACGCCACGCCTTGCCGCCGAAGCACTTTCCGAGAAGTACGCCGAATACGGCGACCATGCCGAATCCGAGGCAGAGCATCAGCGCGGCAGAAGACAAAGGATGCACGATTACATCGACAACAGCATCATTCCCCTTGGCGTTCAGGGACTGGATACCGGTAATGCCGGAAAGAAACGTCCCCCAGCTCGGCGTCGTGAGCATAAAGGAGAAAGCTGTCACAGAAAGAGCGGCAAAGGAAACGCGCCTGTCTTTACCGAGGATAGCCGTCAGATATAGGACAAATCCGAAACCGCACGCCAGAACGCCCCACGCGGCACCCCAGCCGTGCGATCCGCGCAAGCGCCAGAGCATACCGAGCCAAAGCGCCCCGACGAGCACGTCAAATACAGATCGTATAGTTTGATTCTTTGATTGACTCACAACGCATCACTCACATCCGAAACCAATTTTGCATCAACGGTTCTGTCAGAATTTACCTGACACTCGATCACAACCGTGCGGATCGGCGTTCCCTCCCACGGACGTAAATAAGTGAACGTGATAAGAGTCAACCCATCCTTCAATCCGGAGAAGGAAAAAGCCCGAATTCCACCGGCGCCTACAATCTCGCCTGGCGCATCGGAGTGATAACTGTCATCCGTCAGAATAATTATGCCGTCCTTGGAAACAGTGTATTGCCAGCCGTAGCCGGTTGAAGGATTCTCGTCAAGTGAAACCGTGACGATGGTTTTCGTTTTGTTGTACGAAATCAATTCATCTGAATTGCCGCTGCCGATATGAATGCCGAGCAGAGAACAGACAAAGATCACGACGCTCATGAACCAGCTAATCATTTTGGAAAACATAAGAATGACCCCCTTTTTCCGACTTCAGTATACAGGATAGAGACCATAAAGTCAAATAAAAGATAACAAAAAAGACTGCCGATCACTCGACAGTCCTTTTGCGTATACCCTGAAAACTGAACAAAGAGAGAAAAGTGCAAATAGAACGAGTCAGGTCAAGCCCTCGACCTATTAGTACTGGCTAGCTGAACGCATCACTGCGCTTACACATCCAGCCTATCAACCTCATAGTCCTTGAGGGGTCTTACTAACTTACGTTATGGGATATCTTATCTTGGAGACGGCTTCACGCTTAGATGCTTTCAGCGTTTATCCGATCCGCACTTAGCTGCTCGGCCGTGCCATTGGCATGACAACCGATGCACCAGAGGTGCGTCCATCCAGGTCCTCTCGTAATAAGGACAGCTCTCCTCAAATATCCTGCGCCCACGACAGTT
>JAFSYM010000102.1 GCA_017450005.1 Clostridia bacterium | reverse complement strand
CTTTATGGCGCGCGGCAATCCGTTCTCCTTCTTGTTCATTTATGCACTACCGGGGTTACGGATCGCCACGTCGCTTCGCTCCTCGCGATGACACCGCTCTTTACCGACATCTGACCATCCCACAAAAATCCGTGATGAACCATTTTTTACCGCTTCGCTTTGGCCTCGCAGTAAACGCAGCGATACACGCCCTTGTCGCGGTCGGTCAGGATGAACTCGTGCCGCAGCTCCTGCTCGGTCGAGGTGATGCAACGCGGATTCTTGCAGCGGATCACGTCCGTGATGCGGTCGGGCAGCGTCAGTTTTTCGCGTTTGGCCAGCGCGCCGTCGCGGATGATGTTGACCGTGATGCCCGGATCAATATAGCCCAGCACGGCAAAATCCAGGTCGATCACGCGGCCGATTTTGATGATGTCTTTTTTGCCCATCTTTTCGCTGTCGGCGTTTTTAATCATGGCCACGGTGCAGTCCAGCTCGCTCAGGCCGAGAATCTTATAGATGTCCATACCCTTGCCCGCCGTGATGTGGTCGAGCACAATGCCGTCGCGAATCTGTCCGATAATCATGCCGTCGCCTCCCCCAGCAGTTTTAAGATCAGCGCCATGCGGATATACTTGCCGTAAAGCACCTGCTTGAAATAGCACGCGCGCGGATCGTCGTCGACGCTGACGGAAATCTCGTTGACACGCGGCAGCGGGTGCATGATGCACAGATCCGGTTTCGCCGTGCGCAGCTTGTCCTCGGTGAGAATATAGGTATCTTTGAGCCGCACATAGTCGGCCTCGTTGAAGAAACGCTCGCGCTGCACGCGGGTCATGTACAGAATATCCAGCTCGTGCATAACGGGCTCCAGCTCGCGCACCTGCGTGTACGGAATCTGTTTCGGCTCCAGAACCTCGTTTCTGACGTATTCGGGAATGCACAGCTCTTCGGGCGAAATGAGCACGAACCGCGTGCCGCTGTAGCGCGACATGGCCGAAAGCAGCGAATGCACCGTGCGGCCGAATTTCAGGTCGCCGCAAAGCCCGATCGTCAGATTCTCGAACCCGCCTTTTTCGCGGTGAATCGTCAGCAGATCGGCCAGCGTCTGCGTCGGATGGTTGTGGCCGCCGTCGCCGGCATTGATGACCGGCACGCTCGCACGGCGCGAGGCGACCATCGGCGCGCCTTCTTTCGGATGACGCATAGCGATAATGTCCGCATAGCAGCTCACGGTACGCACCGTGTCGGACACGCTCTCGCCCTTGGCAGTCGAGCTGTTCTGCGCGGAGGAAAAGCCGATCACATGCCCGCCCAGCTCGTACATCGCCGCCTCAAAGCTCAGGCGCGTGCGCGTGGACGGCTCAAAAAAGAGCGTCGCCAGCTTTTTGCCGTCGCACTTGTGCGCATACGCCTGCGGATGCGCGATGATATCCTCGGCTACGGCGATCAATTCCTCGATCTCGTCGGTGGTTAAGTCCTTAATGTCTATAAGACTTCTCATATACTCTCCTTATTTCGCTCATCACATCTTTTGCGCAGCTTGTACCGGAAGGAAAAATTCTCGCCGATACAAGATCGTAGATATTAGATTATAGACGTTAGAAGCGGATGGGCTTCGCCCATACCCATTTAATCGGGGTGCGGGCTCTGCCCCGCCCGAGTCTACTGTCTACGATCTATAATCTAAAATCTTCAAAAGGCGTGTCTTCCTCTTGCTGCACAGGTTTCCGTGAATAACCCCTTATTTTCCGATCCAGCTTTCGTCCGACGGGCAGTTACGGAACGCGATCAGGCGCGCCACATCGTCGGGCTTGATGTACCCTTCGGCGGCGGCCACTTCCGCGATCACGTCGAAGTTCGTCAGGCTGTGGTTCTCCACATTTGCCGCGGCAAGACGGTCGAGCCCCTTCTGCATACCGTAGGTGAAGATGCTCACAATGCCCAACACCTCGGCGCCCGCTTCCCGCAGGATATTCACGACCTCGATCACGCTGCCGCCGGTCGAAATCAGATCTTCAACCACAACGACCTTCTGTCCGGGCAGGAGCTTGCCCTCAATCTGGTTTTTGCGGCCGTGATCCTTGGCGCCGGAGCGCACATATCCCATCGGCAGACCCAGCAGATGCGCCGTGATCGCCGCGTGCGCGATGCCGGCGGTGCTGGTGCCGAAAAGCGCTTCGGCTTCGGGATAATACGCTTTTACAAGCTCTGCCAGACCGTTCTCCACGTCGGCGCGCACCTGCACGTCCGAGAGCGTCAGACGGTTGTCGCAGTAGACCGGGCTTTTGATGCCGGAAGCCCACGTAAACGGCTCCTCCGGACGGAAGAACACGGCTTTGATCTTCAATAAATCCTTTGCGATAACAATTGAATAGTCCATCATGTTGTCCTTTCTGTTACAGTGAAACTTTCTGTTTTCAGATCGCAATAATATCTGCCCTTTTCGGCAGTGAATTTCAATACGCAATAATCGGGATCGGTCACGCCACCTTTATAAAACACAGTGTCGCCCTTTTTCCAGATCTTGTTTTTGATCTCCTGATCCGTCAGGACTTCCATTCTGCCGGTCAGCAGGACGCCGGTGTATTGCACAAGGCCTTTTCGATAAAAGTAGACGGCGGCTTTCGGGTTCTCCCGAAACTGCCGGACACGCAGGGAGGAAGTGTTGGTCGAAAACCAGAACTCCCGCAGACCGGATCTCGCCCTCGGTTTTAACATGGCCTTCACGGCGGGGAAGCCTTCCGCATCCACAGAGCATATAAAGCTGATCTTGCGGCGTGCTATAAATCTTTCGATCTGTCCGAAATCCATTTTTGCACCTTTATCCCACAAATTCCGCCACGCACCGGCGGTATGCCGCAACGGGGTCCGCGGCAGCGGTGATCGGACGGCCGACCACAATATAATCTGAACCGATTTCTTTGGCTTTTGCAGGGGTTGTCACGCGCTTCTGGTCGCCGACGTCGCCGTCCGCAAAGCGCACGCCCGGCGTTACGGTCAGAAAGTCCGTGCCGCATGCGTCGTGCACCTTGCGCGCCTCAAGCGGCGAACAAACTACGCCGTCGAGTCCTGCCTTCTTTGCGTTGCGTGCATAGTGCAGCACGACTTCGTCAATCGGCGCATGGATCAGCAGATCGTTTTCCATGCGTTCCTGATCGGTGCTGGTCAGCTGCGTGACTGCAATCAGCAGCGGACGTGTGCCGTCCGGCCGTGTCAGCCCCTCGATCGCAGCCTCCATCATGGCGATCGTGCCGGCCGCGTGCAGGTTGCAGATATCCACGTCCAGACCGGAGAGAACCGCCATCGCTTTTTTGACCGTATTGGGAATGTCGTGCAGCTTTAAATCCAGAAAGATTTTGTGTCCGCATGCTTTCAGCTCGCGCACGATTGCGGGCCCTTCCGCATAGAACAGCT
This sequence comes from Clostridia bacterium, assembly GCA_017450005.1. Lineage (GTDB taxonomy): Bacteria > Bacillota > Clostridia > Oscillospirales > Acutalibacteraceae > UBA1425. Next base: position 14,566 of record JAFSYM010000102.1, on the reverse strand, counting down.
CCATGCCGATCTTGACAAACGGCTTTTCATCGGTAAACTGCGAGAGAAAATCCAAGGTCGCCTGTCCGCTCGCAAAATCGCAGGCAATAATTACGTCACGTCCCACTGTGTGCGCCTCCTATACAATCCGAAAGATTCTGTATTCCGTATTTTTCCATTACCGCCGGCAGCGCGCGCACGATGTCGCGCCCCGCGTACGGGTTCACCAAATTGACCGCGCCGATCTGCACGGCTGTCGCGCCGGCCAGCATCATTTCGATCACGTCCTCGGCCGTGGACACGCCGCCCATGCCGATGATCGGGATGCTGACCGCTTTGTAGACCTGCCAGACCATGCGCAGCGCAACCGGAAAGATCGCGGGACCGGACAGGCCGCCGAACGTGTTGGCGAGGATGGGAGCGCGTTTTTTAAGATCAATGCGCATCCCCTGCAGCGTGTTGATGAGACTGATGCCGTCCGCACCTGCCGCCTCGCACGCCTTGGCCATAGCCGCAATGTCGGTCACGTTGGGCGAGAGCTTGACGATGACCGGCTTTTTCGTCACGGCCCTGACCGCCTTTGTCACCGCCGCAGCCATAGCCGGATCGGTGCCGAAGCTCATGCCGCCGCCGTGTACGTTCGGACAGCTTATGTTGACTTCCAGCCAGCCGATCTGCTCGGACTCGTCGAGCATGGCGCACGTTTCGGCATATTCCTCGACGGAAAACCCGCTGACGTTTGCCATAACGGGCTTGTGAAAATACTGTTTCATCTGCGGCAGAATATCCGCAAGCACGGATTCCACGCCGGGATTCTGCAGCCCGACCGCGTTGAGCATCCCGGCCTCACACTCGGCGATGCGCGGCGTGGGGTTGCCGAAACGCGGCTGCCGCGTCGTGCCTTTAAAAGAAAACGTGCCCAGACAGTTGATGTCGTACAGTGCGGCAAACTCCGCGCCGAAACCGAACGTACCGCTGGCGGGGATGACGGGATTGTCGAGCGCAACGCCGCAAAGCGTCACGGCTGTGTTCACCATACAATCTCCTCCTTTTCGAGCACGGGACCGTCGGTGCAGATGCGCTTGCTGCCGTACTTTGTTTTGCACGTGCAGCCCATGCATGCGCCGAAGCCGCATCCCATACGCTCCTCGAAACTGAACTGCCCGCTCGTTTCAATGGCATTATACACGGCCTTGAGCATCGGCTCCGGCCCGCAGGTGTAAACGTAGGTGTAATCCTGCGGCAGCGCATCGGTCACGAAACCGCGCGTACCGCGGGAACCGTCCGCGGTCGTGACGATCGTTTTTGCGCCGAGCGCGCGGAACTCGTCCTCGTAGAAGACCTCGTCCGCCGTGTTGAATCCAAGCACCGCCGTCACGTTTTTGCCCTCGGATAAGAGCTGCTTTGCCAGCAGGTACAGCGGCGGCACACCCACGCCGCCGCCCAGCAGCAGCGGATATTCGCCGCTTTTTGCGGTATCGTACCCGTTGCCGAGCCCCGTCAGGACGGAGAGGTGCGTACCGACCGGGATACCTGCCATACAGGCCGTACCCTTGCCCACAACTTTGTAGAGAATCGTCACTTCCTCCGGCTCCCAGTCGCACACGGAGATCGGGCGGCGCAGGTACAGATCGTCTAACTTTATGTTGATGAATTGTCCCGGCGCGGTGATCGCGGTGGTGTCGCCGCAGAGCACCATGCGGTATACGTCGCGCGTGAGCTGCGCACGCGCAGAAATTTCGAGCGTAACTTCTTTCATACTCATCCTCACGCGTCGATGGTCGAAATCTCGAACGTGATTTCTTCCAGCACATCCAGTACCGCGCGTACCGTGTCGAGCGCCGTAAAGAGCGTCACGCCGCTCTCGACCGACAGCCGACGGATCAGATAACCGTCGTGCGCGCTGCCGTCGGAACCGACGTCACGCGTGTTGACCACGTAGGCAATGTGGCCGCTGCGGATTGCGTTCGGAATGTCGTCGGGATCTTCGCTGATCTTTTTCAGGATGTGCGTGCGGATGCCGTGCCGCTTGAGGAAAGCCGCCGTACCCGCAGTCGCCGCGATGTTGAAGCCGAGGTTGTAGAAACGGCGGATCAGTTCGAGCGCCTCGTCCTTATCTTTATCGGCGATTGTAGCCAGCACCGTGCCGTAATTCTGCAGGCGCATGCCCGACGCTTCGAGCGCCTTGTACATTGCGCGGCCGAGGTGCGTGTCGTAGCCGATCGCCTCGCCCGTGGATTTCATTTCGGGAGAAAGGTAGGTATCCATGCCGCCGATCTTGGCAAACGAGAACACCGGCACCTTGACGTAGTGCTTTTTCTTTTCGGCGGGATATATTTCCGTGATGCCCTGTGCGCGCAGCGACTGGCCGAGGATCACGTTCGTCGCAATATCCGCCAGGCTGTAGCCCGTGGACTTCGACAGGAACGGCACCGTGCGGGAGGAGCGGGGATTGACCTCGATGATAAAGACCTTGTCGTCCTTGTCCACGATAAACTGGATGTTGTACAGACCGACGATGCCCAGTCCCAGACCCAGCCGCGCGGCATAGTCGAGGATGACGTCCTTGACCTGCTGGGAGATGCTGAAGGACGGGTAAACGCTGATGGAGTCGCCGGAGTGCACGCCCGTGCGCTCGACCAGCTCCATGATGCCCGGTACGAACACATCCTTGCCGTCGCAGATCGCATCCACTTCGACCTCTTTGCCGAGGATGTAGTGGTCAACCAGCACAGGCTTGTCCGTGTCGATCTCCACAGCCGTCTTGAGATAGTGGCGAAGCTGCGACTCATTGGCGACAATCTGCATGGCCATACCGCCGAGCACGAAACTCGGACGCACGAGCACCGGATAGCCGACTTCTTCCGCGGCGCGTACACCGTCCTCGATGTTGGTCACCGCCCTGCCCTCCGACTGCGGAATGCGGAGCTTTTCGAGAATCTTTTCAAACACGTCGCGGTTCTCCGCGTTGTCGATCGCGCGCACGTCCGTGCCGATGATGCGCATGCCGCGCTCGTCGAGCGATGCGGCAAGGTTGATCGCCGTCTGTCCGCCGAGCGACGCGATCACGTCTTCGGCGCCCTCGTAGTGCAGCACGTTCATGACGTCCTCCGTCGTCAGCGGCTCAAAGTAGAGCTTGTCGGCGGTGGTGTAGTCGGTGGAAACCGTTTCGGGATTGTTGTTGATGATGATGGCTTCGTACCCCGCCTTGCGGATCGTCGAGACGGCGTGCACGGTCGAGTAGTCGAATTCCACACCCTGTCCGATGCGGATAGGTCCCGCGCCGAGCACGACGGTCTTTTTGCGGTCGGTCACGATGGACTGGTGCGCGCCCGTGTAGGAGGAGTAGAAGTACGGAATATAGGCGTTCGTGTGGCAGGTGTCCACCATCTTGAAGAAGGGGAAGATGTTTTCCGCCAGACGCATCTGCCAGACGGCCGTCTCCGGCACATTCCAGCACTGCGCAATGTATTTATCGGAGAAGCCGATCTCCTTGGCCTGCCGCAGCACGGCAGCGTCCGAGGGATTGTCGCGGATCGTCCGCTCAAATTCGACGATCTCTTTGATCTCCTGCAGGAAGTACGGCGTGATGGCAGTGACTTTGAAGATTTCGTCCACGCCGACGCCCATGCGGAACAACTGCGCAATCGCATAGACGTTGTCGTCGCGGAATTCGGAAATATAGTCAAGCAGCTCTTCTGTCGTCTTGCCGTCAAATTTCGGCATATAGAAGTGGCACACGCCGATCTCCAGCGAACGCACCGCTTTCAGCAGGCATTCTTTGAACGTGCTGCCGATGCCCATGACCTCGCCCGTCGCTTTCATCTGCGTGCCGAGCTTGTTGCTCGCGGAGGTGAATTTGTCGAACGGGAACCGCGGGAGCTTGGCCACCACATAGTCGAGCGACGGTTCAAAGGCGGCGTTGGTATTGGCAATCTTGATATCCTCCAGCAGCATACCCACGGCGATCTTGGCCGTCACGCGGGCGATCGGATAGCCGCTGGCCTTGGACGCGAGCGCGGAGGAACGCGACACGCGGGGGTTGACCTCGATCAGAAAATATTCGCTCGTTTCCGGATGCAGCGCGAACTGCACGTTGCAGCCGCCCTCGATCTTCAGGGCGCGGATAATCTTGATGGCGCTGCTTTGCAGCATGTTGAGGTCGTGGTCGTTGAGCGTCATGATCGGCGCCACAACGATGGAGTCGCCCGTATGCACGCCGACCGGGTCGACGTTTTCCATACCGCAGATCGTGATGGCGTGGTCGGCGCTGTCGCGCATGACCTCGAACTCGATCTCCTTATAGCCCTTGACGCTCTTCTCGATCAGCACCTGATGCACCGGCGAAAGACGGAATGCCTGTGCACCCGTTTCGCGAAGCTCTTCTTCGTTGTTGGCAAAACCGCCGCCCGTGCCGCCGAGCGTAAACGCCGGACGCAGCACCACGGGGTAGCCGATCGCCTCGGCGGCCTCGACCGCTTCGTCCACGCTGTATGTGATGCGCGACGGGATGACCGGCTCGCCGATCTCCTCGCACAGCTCCTTGAACAGCTCTCTGTCCTCGGCACGTTCGATGCTGCGGCTGTTTGTGCCCAGCAGCTCCACACGGCACTCGTCGAGTACGCCGCTCTTTTGCAGCTGGATGGCGAGATTCAGTCCTGTCTGACCGCCGATGCCGGGGATGATCGCGTCCGGCCGCTCCAGACGCAGAATACGCGCGACGTATTCCGCCGTCAGCGGCTCCATGTATACCTTGTCCGCAATGGTCGTGTCTGTCATGATGGTCGCCGGATTGGAATTGACGAGGACGACCTCGTACCCTTCCTCGCGCAGGGCGAGACACGCCTGCGTACCCGCGTAGTCAAATTCCGCCGCCTGTCCGATCACGATGGGACCGGAGCCGATGATCATAACTTTTTTGATGTCCGTTCTCTTTGCCATATCGATGCCTCCTTATACCCGAATGCTTTCGTCGCGGTAGGCAATTTGTCCGCCGCAGAACGTCAGCATGCATTTTCCGAAAACTGTTTTGCCCGCAAAGGGCGTTGCCCTGCCCATGGAGAGGAATTTGTCCGGGTCGATTTCGTACTGTGCCGATAAGTCGAACACCGTGCAGTTCTCCGGGAATGATCCGCCGATTCCGAAGCGGCGGCAGGGATTGTCGTGCAGCAGCGCAATCAGCTTGTCCAGCGAAATCACGCCTGTTTTAACAAGATATGTATACAGCAGCGGGAACGCCGTCTCCAGTCCGATGATTCCCATGAGACTTTTTTCCAGACCTCTGCCCTTTTCCTCAGCCGTGTGCGGCGCGTGATCGGTGGCGATCATGTCGATCGTGCCGTCGCACAGACCTTCCAGCAGCGCGTCGCGGTCAGAAGCCGAACGCAGCGGCGGGTTCATCTTGAACCGTCCGTCCTCCTGCAAATCGTCCTCGCACAGCAGCAGGTAGTGCGGCGCCGTCTCGCACGTTACGTCAACGCCCGCCCGCTTCGCTTCGCGTATGAGCGCAACGCTCTCCTTTGCGGAGATATGGCAGACGTGGTAACTGCATCCGGTTTTTGCCGCAAGCCGGAGATCGCGCTCGATCTGCGCGTATTCCGACGCAGAGCAGATTCCGCGGTGGCCGTGCGACCTCGCATACGCACCGTCGTGAATATAACCGCCGTGCAGCAGACTGTTATCCTCGCAGTGCGCGGCGATGATTTTGCCGAACCGTTTCGCCTCGCGCATCGCCTGCAGCATACGTTCCTCATGCTGTACGCCGCGTCCGTCGTCGGAGAACGCGACGACGCTCTCTGCCAGACCCGCCATATCCGCCAGCGTTTCGCCCGCCTCGCCCACGGTAATCGCGCCGTAGGGATGCACGCGCACCGCGGCGTCGCGTTCGATCAGCGCGGTCTGAAGCGCCAAATGCGCCGGACTGTCCGGCACGGGATTCAGGTTCGGCATGGCGCACACGTCGGTGTAGCCGCCGTGCGCGGCCGCAAGCGTGCCGGTGCGGATCGTTTCTTTAAAAGAAAAACCCGGTTCACGCAAATGTACGTGTACATCTGCGAAACCGGGAAATACGGTAAATCCGGAACAGTCGACTGTCACGGGAGCGTCGGCGGCGCCGTTTATAATCAAATCCTTCGGCGAGCAAAACCCGCCGGAAAACACGTCGGCATTTTTGAGCAAGACCTGCATCTGTACGCTCCCTTCCGGTATAAAAAAGACCCTGCTTGTCGCAAGGTCTGTGTGTGCCAAAGCCCGGACACGCCGTGTCCGCATCCAAACAAACCTTGGCGGCATCTCTGTACCGCATTAAAAATTCATTGCACGTAGTATACCACAACCGGCCACCGTTGTCAATCCTTTCGGCCGAGTTTTTCACCCGACGGCATACAAAATGTGCAGGTTGCGCACGTCGACGCTGTCGATCCGGTCGTTGACCGAATAAGCGTGTTTTTCAAGGTCGGTGCAGATCGCTTCGGTCAATGCCTGCCGCTGCAGTTCACCGATTACGGCGCTTGCCGCGTCCTCGATCAGCTCCTGCTTGACCGCGTCCATCGGCGCGTCGTTGTCGTTTGTGAGCAGGCATTCCATCGTGTCCGCAAGCGCCGCCAGACGCGGCAGCGCGCGCATGGCGCGAAAGCTCCATTTGTAGAACGGCATGTACCGCTCGCTCAGCAGAAAGACGGCCGCCATGCAGTGCTGCACGAACGCGCAAACCGCCAGCTGCGCCGCGGCCTTTTCGCCGTGCGCCAGACACCGCGCGAAGTTGTACTGCCCGCTCTGCGCCATCAGCAAAAGATTTCCGGCCAGCTTTTTCAGCCGCACATCGCGCGGCATGGCGGACAGACGTGCGCGGATCGCCGTGACCTCGCCGTACGGATCGTCGAAGATTTCTCCGTTGACCGCCTCGGCCAGCGCGTATTCCGGCGTGCGGAACCACTGTTCGAGCGTCAGAACGCCGTCCGGCGTCCCCGCCTTCTCCGTAAAGAACTCCGCGGTACGCAGCACACCGTGCCGGCTGCCGCCCACGGGCTGCACAAGCGCGCGCCGCAGACCGCCGTATTCCCGCGGCAGTTTTGCGTACGCACGCTCCAGCTGAAACGCATCGCGACGGTCGATCACGTCCTCGCCGGGCAGAAAGATACAGAATCCCGGCTCAAAATCATGGTCGCGCGACACCTCGTCGTCAAATCCGAAGCACTCCGATCCGCTGCCGCACAGTCCGACGGCGAGCTTATCGAAGAGCTGCGGGAACTGCGCGCGCAGCATCGGTTCGCCGTACTCCGTGTAAAACGCACGCGCCAGCTCAAGTCCCTGCATAGATTTCACGCGCCCTTTCCTGTAATTCTTCGCCGTATGCCGTCCAGCCGTAGGCAAGGAACGTCGGCGCACATTTTTCACACACAAACGCATAGTAGCCGTTTCGCGGCAGACGATCGTCCTCGAGCAGCGTGAGCGCCGTTTCGAGACAGCCGTCCACCTGCGCGTCGTCATGCCGCGCAAAAGCGACGTCGGCCAGGTTGAGGTAGGTAATCGCCTGTTCGAGCGTGCCGTTCGGCGCGGTGGCCATCACGGCGAGCGCTTGGCGGAATAACGCCACTGCCTCGTCATACCGTCCGAGCGCAGAAAACGTCAACGCCATGTTGTTATACAGTCCGCCCATACGCGGATCACTCGGTTCAAGCTGCGCGTCATAGATTGCACGCGCGAGTTCAAACAACGGAAGCGATCGCTCCGGCTGACTGAACGCGTTGCAGACCGTCGCCGCATTCAGGTACGCCGTCGCGCCGTCCGGACGATCCGCAATACGCAGTTCCTGCGCCAAAGACAGCGCGGCTTCCATGCTCGCAAACGCCTTTGTTTCCTGTCCCGTTTTACGGTACAGACCCATCAGCTCGTTGTGAATCTGGAACTGTCCGAGCAGGTCGCCGCCGAGCTGCGCCTCCTGAAGCCAGTACAGCATGTGCCGTTCGGCTGCCGCATAGTCATTGTGTCCCGTCAGCGCGTCGAATTTTTCCCGCACACGCTGCCACGGAATCAATTTCGGCTTCGGTTTTGCGCCGGGCGGTTCGTCACACAGAAGGCATCGCGGTTCGGCATACTCTTCGCTGCGCAGCCAATCATCGTTTTTCATTTGCAAATCTCCTGACAATTCTTCTTTGTTTGATTGTACAAGGAAAACGGATGCATGTCAAGCAGATAGCGGATGGCAGATGGCGGATGGAAGATAGCAGATGGCGGTTGAGGGGAAACCTTGATACACAGCAGTTTGCACTATTGTTCTTTCGTTTGCATGGAAGGTCTTGAACCAAAAAGCCGCAGCAGAGTCCGCAAAGACGAAGAATGCCCGCACGACCGAGGCCGTGCGGGCAGGGATGCTGTTGGGATATCAGTCGTCAAGCAGTGTTCTGGTTGCCTGATCGTAGGTGCGCAGGTTGTTGGCCACCATACGAAGCGTCGTGACGTCGGTGGTGTTGATGTCGCCGTCAGCATAAATATCTGCCGCGAAACCGTAAACGCTGTTGAACGAAGTTGTCTCAAGGCCGGCGTTCATCATACGGATCTTTGTCACGTCGGTCGAGTTGATCATGCCATCGCCGTTGACGTCGCCGAAGATGACGATTTCGTAGGTCTCAAGCACTTCATTCGTGTGGTTGCTGATCAGGTCGACGATCGTGCCGGTACCGACAGCGCCGTCACCGCGGATGACCAGTCTGCCGTTGCCCTGAACCGCAAGGAACTCGTTCTCCAGTTCATCCTTCGTGATGTCGCCCTTCAGGCCGTAGATATAGCGGCGGTCGGCGTCGATCACCGTCGTGGATGCCTCGTGCGGGATCAGCTTGATCGAAGCCTCGATCCACACAGCGTACAACGTGATGACCGGCTTATCGGGCGTCCAGTCCACATCCGCTTTGTCAAGCACTTCGGCATTCAGCGAGAAGGGCGCCTTGTTGGCGTAGCTCGCCGTACCGGCAGCGGCCTCTTCCAGATTGTATGCCCAGCCTGCGAAGGTGCAGGGCACGCCGTTGATCAGCACGGAATCCGGAACATTGTAATTACGCAGCGTGACCGTTGCACCGTCCATCACGACGTTGGTCGGGATGAGCGTGCCGGATGCGCCGTTGAGATTGTAGGTGATCGAGAAGTTGCGGCTGTTCCAGACAGCGTACAGATTCACGATGCCGCCGTCCATCTGCGTCAGGTTGCGCACGATGTCGCCGTCCGCATACGCAAATGTGCCGGATGCCGAGGTCGCCCATCCGGAGAAGTTGTAGCCGTCGCGCGTGAACGCATTCGGCGTAAGTGCCTGCGACTCATCGAAGCGCATGAGCTGGTTCTCCATCGTACCGGTACCGCCGTTGGCATTGAACTTGATGTAGTAGGTCTGCTGTCTCCACAGCGCGGTCAGGATCACATTGCCCATCGCGCCTGCGGGCGCCTGGTTGTTGGTGATGAGGACGTTGTTCCACGCAGCCGTGGCCTGCCAGCCGGAGAATGCGTAGCCCGCACGCTCCACAGTAGCCAGCACGATGGTGGTATCCACATCGTAGGTCGTGGTATAGTTGCCGGTCAGCGTGCCGCCGACAGCGTCATACTCGATGGTGTAGGTTTCTTTGGTCCATTCCGCCTTCAGCGAAACACTGCCCCAGTTGCCCGCTTCAATCGCGCCGGTATACACATTCCAGGTGTACCATGTGCCGACGTTCTCCGTCGGACGCCAGCCGCCGAACGCGTAACCGACACGCGTCACGGTGCTCAGGTTGATCGGATCGGTGATCGCGTAGTCCACAGTGCCCTGCGTCGCAATCGTACCGCCGTTCGCGTCATACGAAATTCTGTAGCCGTTCTTTTCCCAGACGGCAAACAGTGTCAGGACGCCGCTGGGCTGTGTGGAAAGGTTCTGCACTTCCTCGCGATCCTGATACTGCGGTCTGGTTGCGGATCCGGAGGTTGCCCAGCCGAGGAACGTGTAGCCGCTGCGGGTGAATTCGTTCTGATTGAGCGGTGCTTTGACGCCGTAGGTGAAGCTCTGGTTGTACATCACGCCGCCGGTGGAATTGTTGCCGTTGAACGCGACGTAATACTGGATACCGGTCCACTGTGCGGTCAGCGTCACATCGCCGTATCTGCCCGCGCTCACGGCGCCGGCCGCATATGTGCTGTCGCCCCAGTTGCCCACGCCGTCGGCTCTCCAGTTGCCGAAGGTATAGCCGCTCTTGCTCGCGGACGGGAGCGTAATGGAGGTTGTGATGTTATAGGCCGTTGTGTAGTTGTTGTTGACGAAGCGTCCGCCGTCCAGCTCATAATGGATTGTGTAGCCCTGTACCGTCCACTGCGCCTTCAGCGTGACGTTGCCGATCATGCCGGAGTTGAGCGTGTTGTTGTAAACGGAATCGGCATTCCAGGTGCCGACACTGTTTGCCGGTTTCCAGCCGCCGAAGACATAGCCGGTCTTTTCAACCACGGTCGGAAGCTGGATGCTGTCGAGCGTGGTATAGTTGCGCGTGTAGGCTGCGTCGCGGATCGAACCGCCAACGACGTCGTAAACGATCGAGTAGCTGGTCGTGCCCCAGATCGCGTACAGCGTCACCACGGCGCCGTTCTCGCTCGTCAGGTTCTGCACGGTCTCCTTGTCGGCGTAGACCGGATCGCTCGCCGTGTTCGTCGTCGCCCAGCCGCGGAACACGTAGCCGGTGCGCGAGTAGGCGCATGCCGTCAGATCCTGCGAAACGCCGTAGACAAAGCTCTGGTTCGCCATATCCGTACCCGAGCCGCCGTTCTTGTTGAACGCGACGGAGTAGTTGTTCGCCTTCCAGACAGCGGTAAACTTAACCGTGCCGTATTTGCCGTTGATCGGCACGCCGGCCGAGTAGGTCATCGGGCCCCAGTTGCCGCTGCCGTCCGCACGCCAGTTGACCAGCGAGTGGCCGACTCTGGTGGCGTTCGGAAGCGTAACAGCGGTGTTGATATTGTAGTGCTCCATGGCACTGCCTTCAATGGCGCCGCCGACCGTATCATAGAGGATATCGTACGTCTCTGCCGTCCACAATGCGTACAGGTTCACGGTGCCGTTTGCGGAGGTCGTCAGATTGTTGACGCTCTGGCCGTCGTTGTACGCCTTGCTGCCGGTTGCGCTCGTCGCCCAGCCTGCGAACGTATAACCGTTGCGGGTGAAGGTGTTTTCAAAGAGGTTCTGCGCAACGTTGTAAGTAAACTGCTGATCGGCCATCGAGCCCGTGCCGCCGTTGGGATTATAGTGCACGGTGTAGCGGTTGGCCACATAATAGTAGGAATAGTACAGGTTGCCGTTGCCGTCCGTGCCGGTGACGTCGGTGTGCGTGTACTTCACCGTGCTGCCGCTGAACGTGGCGCCGGTCGCGGAAGAGGTGAAGGAGCTCGGATAATTCGCGGAGCTGCCCACGACGACGGTCGGGACGTTCTGCGTCTGCAGCAGGCCGACGAACGTATAGCCGGGGATGGAATCCGCCGTGAACGTCACGGTCTGGTACGTGGTGAACGTCGCGGTGCGCGTGGCAGTGCCGCCCAGAAGCTGCGCGTAAGCATACGTGCCGTCGCCGCGATCCTGCAGCGCGATGTTGCTCTGCGTCGCCTTGCGGTTCTCAACACGGCCGGTGCCGCCCAGCAGGGAATCCACGGCAGAGGTCAGCGCGGTGGCAAGCGTAGCGGGATTGGTATAGGTCACCGTGGAGCCGTTCACAACGGCCTGCACAGAGAGTGTACCGTCCAGCTTCGTCAGTGCGAGAGACGCCGCGTGGAACAGATTGGTGTAATTGATCCAGATCGCGTTGGTTCTGTCATAGAACGCAGCATCCAGTGTGGCAGCCGCGTTGATCGCCTTCTGCACGGCAGTACGCAGTGTTGCCTTGTTGTAACGGGTAACCTTCATGCGCAGCTCGGAGACGTTCCAGATTGTGTCGCCGCCGTAGTGCGAGCCGCTGCCATCATGGTTGAAGTAGCCGGCGCCGACGTAGTAAGTCGAAGTACCTGCGGATGTGGAAATCGCCTTCGGCCAACGGCCGTTGTACTTAACGCCTTCAGCTTCATCACCGGCTGCAGGCGCACTGTATGTACCGTTCTCGGCAATATCGTGGTTCGCCGAATAACGATCCCAAATCGTCTGTGCGGGAGAGGTGTTGTTCTTGAAATAGTCGCGGTCGTCCGCCTCTGTGGGCGTGCCGGTGTAGTTCGCCACGAACCATGCGCCGCCGTCCGAGCTGTCCTCATCGTCCGTAACAAATATGCCCAGAGAAATGTTCGGGATCTGGTTGAGGTTCGTGTAACGGCTGACGTCAATCGTCATGAAAGCCGTCGGCGAATAGCACAGGGAATGGAACGCGTCGTCGCCGCTGCTGTGACCGGTCAGGTCGTTCACCAGATAACGGAAGGATTTGTCCGGAACATACAGCGGGTTGGAGATCTGGTTCAGCCAGCCGGCCGAAGACTGGTTGCTCGCAGTGGTCTTGAAACGATCCGGAATCTGCGCATACAGACCGCCGACTTTGCCGACTGCGGTACCGGAGGAATCGGACGAGGAGATAACCAAAAGGCCGTTGCCGTCCGATGTGGCCGAAGTGTTGGGATAGTGGGAGCCAAGCGCGCTGGAATCCGTGTCGTGCACGCCGGAGATCCAGGCCAGGTTCTGACCGTAATGGTTGGAGCCGCGGTCATTGACGGTCTTGATCGCCGTGCCGACGGGCTGCACATAGGGCTTGTAGACATAGGTGTACGCCGAGACCGTCTTGACACGGTTGTCCGTCGTGTCCGTGAAGCTCGCGGTCCAGCGCAGATACGCGCCGGTCGTCGCCGCGGACATGCTCGGCGAAGTGCCGGCCGTGATGTGGATCGCCGTTCTGGACGAATTCATCGTATAGGCCGTGCCCGCGTAACGCTCGTTGCTGTCGCCGAACTTCACGCTGCCGCCGGACGTCGCTCTGCCGGCTGCGTCGAGCCACTCAAAGCTGACGTCCGCCTTCGATGCGCCGGCATAGTAGAAGTAGATGTCGCCTACTTTGTCCTCGCCGGTGTCCAGCGTGATGGTGTTGGATGACGTCAGGGTATTGTTGACATACCACTGGAACGGCATCTGTGCATTCGTGTAGTAGGAATTCCATGTAGGTTTCAGGTAGATGGCCTCGGGCACGACGAAGTACACATTGCCTGCGTTGCTCGCAGAGGCCGCGCTCACGGCTGCGGAAGCCGTGAAAGGCACTGCAATGCAGAACGTCGTGAAGACCATAATGAGCGCAACAACTACGCTCAAGGTTTTACGTAATACATTTTTGAGCATAAACACTCCTCCTTCTATGCTAATATACCATTTCAGAATACGTTCTGTCAATATAATTTTGTATAAATGTTTCATTCTTTTTGGTTGACAGGTGATTTTTTTGTGCATATAATAAAGAAAATACCGCCGAAAGGAGCGTTGGCCATGATTTTTGCAGCCGTGTTTGCGGGCGGTTCCGGCAGCCGCATGGGCGCGACCGCACTGCCCAAGCAGTTTCTCCCGCTGGGCGGAAAGCCCGTACTGATTCACACGCTCGAAGCGTTTTTGCAATCGCGGGAGATCGACGCGCTGTTCGTGCTGTGTCCGCCGGACTGGATCGGCTACACGCGCGAGCTGCTCGCGCAGCATCTGCCGGACGCGGCCGTGGATGTGACCGCAGGCGGCGCGACGCGCAACGACACGCTGCTGTGCGCCATCCGGTACGTGCGCGAACGCTTTCCCGTGGACGAGGACACGATCCTGCTCACGCATGACGCCGTGCGTCCGTTTGTCACGCCGGAAATGATCGCGGACAATATCGCCGCCGTGCGTGAGTGCGGCGCGTGCGACACGGTCATTCCCGCCACAGACACCATCGTGCACAGCGTGGACGGTGCGTTCATATCGGACGTGCCGGTGCGTTCACAGCTGTACCAGGGGCAGACGCCGCAGAGCTTCCGCCTGCTTGAGCTGCAGCGCACGGTCGAAAGCCTGACGGACGAAGAAGTCGCCGTGCTGACCGACGCGTGCAAAATCTACGCCGTGCGCGGCAAAAAGGTGCGGCTTGTCCCCGGCAGCGCCTCCAATATGAAAATCACCTACGCCGAGGATCTCCCGCTGGCCGAGGCGATCCTGCGCGCAAGGCAGAGTGAAAAATAGGTTCTTCTCGGAAAAGCGATTTCGCCGAAGATAGCAGATTGCTGATAGCAGCACGCAGGAGATACCGCATAGTTTGTCCGGCAATGCATATACAAAAAATGAACCGTCGTTGCAAGGCGTTTTAACGACGAAGCAATCCGTGTCTCGCCTGCCGGCTCGGTCGGCGCTTCTGCCTTCGGCAGAGGTGTCCACCGGACACCCGCGCCCCCTGTTCTTGTTTGAACGTTTTCGGGATACGGATTGCAGTCGGTTTTCCGGCAAATGGCAGGCGTAATCAGGACCACTCGTTGAACGGGTGGTTTGCTCCGGCCCTGTAAGGGCCAATAGCTTGTGGTAGCTCTCTAAAGAGAGCATCGAAAGGTTTGCCAATCACATTTTTATTCCTGCTTGCCCCCTGCTCGGGGGCTTTTATTATAGCAGCTTTTT
>JAFSYM010000101.1 GCA_017450005.1 Clostridia bacterium | reverse complement strand
GTCTCGCCTGCCGGCTCGGTCGGCGCTTCTGCCTTTGGCAGAGGTGTCCACCGGACACCCGCGCCCTTACACAGGGGAGGCTAAGATATGGCGCTTGTGCAAAGGATGCAATCCTATCCCACAAAATTCCGTGAAGAACCAATAAAAAACGTCGTATGCGCTTCCGACGAAACGTATACGACGTTTTTGCTCTTCAAAAAACTATCTCTTCAATCGCGTCAGCACCTTCCGCAGCAGGCTGACCGGCTGCGCTTCCCGCTCGATTGCGTTCAGATCCTCCCCGGCAATCATCTGGGCGTATGCTTTCTTTTCATAATCGGACGACAGCACATGTTCTGCCGCGGCGCGGATCTCCGGCAGGCGCACACTTTCCAGCATGATCTCCCGCCGTCTTTGCGGCGGGATCTTTTTTTCGTCCATCAGCGTGCGGAAATAGGTAAACGCCACATTGCACAGCTCGATGTCCGACAGCAGACGCAAGTCCTGCGGCACAGCGTCCAGATACGGCTCGGCGAAGTCCATCTTGTACCGATACAATCCGATGAATTCCCGCAGCATATTCGGCCGGAAACGGCTTGTACCGCCGCCGACGGTGTAATCATACGTTACATCCGGGATGCTTACAAGACGTTTTGCTGCCGTACACGCGCGTATGGAAACCACCAGATCCTCACCGAAAAAAGTGGTCGTACCGGGCGGCACCGCGCGATACGCCGCCTGCAGCAGCGGCACACGAAACATTTTGCTGCATAGGCTGACCGGCATCCGTGTGATCCCGTACCAACTGCAAAAAAACTCCGACAAAAACCGTTCGTGATCAATCAATTCGTTGGCCGGCATCCACTGTGCCGAATGAATCCGGACCCCGTGCCAGATACGATTCCACGGCCCCATCGAAATATCCGCATCGTTTTGCAGGCAGGCGTCCAGCAGTGTCTGTACCGATGCCGGCGGCAAACGATCGTCTGCGTCGCAGAAACATACGTAGTCCGTCTCGCCGCTGTCGCAAAGCATAGTTCCCGCACACCGCGCGGCAAAACAGCCGGCGTTATTCTGATGCAGCACCTGAATGCGCGCATCCTCTTCGGCCAGCTTGTCGCAGAGCGCGCCGCTGCCGTCGGTTGAACCGTCGTCCACAAGTACAATCCGTATATTCGGATATGTCTGTTTCTGTATGGAACGCACACAATCTCTCAATACTTTTTTGGCATTGAAAAGCGGAACGACGACAAAAACGGTTTCGTTATTTTGACTCATAGAATCACATCCCAAACAGCATTTCATCCGATTGCGGAATGCCGATTATTTTTTCTTCGTCAGCGTCGGCACAATCACACAAACCGCAACCAGCGCAACGGCGCCGATCAGGATAAAGATCGGCAGTTTGGAGTGTGCGCCGCTGCCGGTGATCGGCACGCCGTCGACGGCAAAGGTCTGGATGAGCACCGCACCGAGGCTGAGCACCATCAAAGCCGCCAGTACGATTGCCACAATGCGGACAATCAGAGTGCGTTTGTTATTCATATAGAATCCTTCCTTTTAATCAAGCTGCATTTTAGCGCGCATATCGGCGGCAATCGCGTCGCCGAGCGCCGTCGCCTGCGCTTCGTCCGCCGCCACGGCCGTGATATAAACCTTGATCTTCGGTTCGGTGCCGGACGGTCGCACAATCACACCGCTGCCGCCGGGCAGACGATAGCGCAGCACGTTCGAGCGCGGCAGGTCGATGGCCGTCACGTCGCCGGTCGCGGTGTCGACCGTCTCGCGCGACTGATAATCCGACACGGCCAGTACCGGCAAGCCCGCAATCTGCGTCGGCGCATTGTCGCGCAGAGACTGCATCAGCTCGCGCATTTTCTCCATGCCGCTCGCGCCTTCAAACGCGAAGTTGAGCAGGGAGTTGCGGTACATGCCGTGCTCGCGGTACAGCGCCTGCATCTTTTCGATCAGCGTCATGCCCTGCGCCTTGTAATAGGCGGCCATCTCCGTAATCAGCATGGACGCCACAACCGCGTCCTTATCGCGCGCGTGCGTGCCGGCAAGGTAACCGTAGCTCTCCTCCATACCGACAATGAAACGTTCCGGCTCGCCTGCGGCTTCGAGTTTTGTAATCAGCTCGCCGATATACTTAAAGCCCGTGAGCAGACTGCGCGTTTCGGCGCCGTATTTTTCTGCGACGCGCGTCACAAGTTCCGTCGTCACAAACGATTTGATGACAACCGGCGCTTTCGGCAGCGTCCCCTGCGCCTTGCGACAGGACAGAATATACTCCGTCAGCAGCACGCCGACTTCGTTGCCGGTCATGAGCTTGTATTCGCCCGCGTCGTACACGGCGATTCCCACGCGATCGCAGTCCGGGTCCGTGGCCAGGAGCAGATCCGCGCCCTGCGTTTCGGCAAGCTCCAGCGCGCAGCTGAACGCCTCGCGGATCTCGGGATTCGGGAACGGACAGGTCGGGAAATTGCCGTCCGGATTCTCCTGCTGGGGCACGACGGTGACGTCCGTCTGCCCGATCCGGCGCAGAATCTCACGCACGGGCTTGTTGCCGGTGCCGTTGAGCGGCGTATACACGACGCGCAGCTTCGCTTTTTCACACACGCCGGGATTAATCTGCTGCGAGAGCACCTGCGTGTAGAACTTTTCGACGACGTCCGCGCCGATGTATTCGATCAAACCCTGTTCCAGACCCGCATCGAACGGCATGGTCTTCACGCCGCGGAACATGTCGGTCTTCTGAATGAATGCGTACGTTTCGGCCGCCGCTTCGTCGGTCATCTGGTAGCCGTTGGGATCGTAGCACTTATAGCCGTTGTATTTGGCAGGGTTGTGGCTGGCCGTGATGATGATACCCGAGCTGCACGAAAGCTCGCGCACGGCAAAGGACAGCATCGGCGTCGGCACCAGTTCAGGATAGATATACACATGGATGCCGTTGGCGGCGAGCACACCTGCCGCGCCGCGCGCGAACACGTCCGAGCAGATACGCGAATCGTACGCGATCGCCACACTCGGCGCGTGGAACGCGCTGTGCAGATAGTCCGCCAGTCCCTGCGTGGCCTGATTGACGGTGTAGACGTTCATGCGGTTGGTGCCCGCGCCGATCACACCGCGCAGACCCGCTGTGCCGAATTCAAGATTGCGGTAAAAGCGGTCGAGAATCTCGTCCTCTTTGCCCGCGATCTCCCGCAGCTCCCGCTGCGAAGCGGCATCACCCGCCGTTTCTTCAAGCCAGAGTTTGTAAAGCTGCTGTACGTCTTGCAAGAGAAGCCCTCCCCTTCTTTATAATTGAGGTTTATTCGATTTGTTTTTGATCAGAGCGCCGAGCGCCGCAAGCAGCGGCACGGCGTAGAGTATATCCGTCAGAACCGGCAGAAGCAGCGCGCAGAAAAACAGCAGGATGCCGCGCCTTGTCCGGAATGCGGCGCGAATTGCGTCCTTCGGCAGACTTTGCCACGCCGTGACAATCAGAATCACCGCGGCTGCATGCAGCGGCATGCGCGCAAGTCCCGGCACGAAATACAGCCCGACGGCCAAAGCCGTGCAGACCAGCGCGCCGATCCGGCTGCGCGGTTTGCCGTCCGTTTCGCACGGCGCACCACCGAGAAAGCCGGTCAGCAGATGCACCGCCGAAAGCTGCCGCGCGCCGCCTGTCGGGAGAGAACCCGCCGTCAGCAGCGCGATGGACAGCGCCGCACAGAGAACATACGGAATCATGCCTGGCGTAAATGCGCCGCGCAGAAAGACATGATCGCAGAACGTATGCCAATCCATGGAGCCGATCTCATTGATCGGCGTGTGCACCGCGACAGGCACCAGAAAAAGGTTGAGCGGCAGCACGATCAGCAGTGTGGCAAACGCGGGCGAAATCATTTTGTGCAGACGTTTGAATTTGCGCGGGTAGGTAATGAGCAGTACCAGAGCAATCGTTCCGTACAGAACGCCGCGCCAGTTGGGATGAAAGCCCAGTGAAATATAATCCGCGACAATCTCGCGCACCGTGCCGCCCACAGCGCCGATGCCGAAATAGTTGGTGGTCTGCAGCGCGGTCGTGATGAATGCCGCCGCGGGAATCAGTCCCGCGTACACGGCCGGATCGCACAGACGTGCGCGTGCTTTTTCAGGCAGCAGCGACCACAGAAACGTAAAGACGCCGCCGAGCACGAGCGCCGCACCGGCGCTGCCTGCGCCGAACCGGAACGCCAGCGAAAAGACCGGCAGCAGCGCAAGGTACGTCGGGCAAAACGCTGCGCCGAACACAATACCGCACAGTCCGCAGATCGCAGCCGTCGCCAAACCGCCTGCCAGCCCGAAGCCTGAACAGACGCCGACAGAGAGCGAAAACGGGAACAGCCGCAGCCCGTCCCATACGCCCTGCAGGACGCCCTGTTTGCGTTGTATCGTCAAGTGGAAACCTCTCTTCCGTCATTTTCATACATGGCAAGTATCTCGCGCGCCTGATTCGCAAGTGCGTCGCGCGTGGACTGCGGCCGCAGCACCTGCATGCGCGCGCCGAAGCCCATGACCCAGGACAGGAACGTCGGGCTTTCAAAGACGCGCACCGTCACGGTGAAGCCGTCGCCGTCGGCGATGAGCATACTCTCCTTGCCGAAGCGGTCGATGACGACGCCCGCCAAATCGCGCGTACAGCGCAGCGTCACGTCTTTTTCCTCGCCGCCGAACATCCCGAAAATCTTTTTGGAATAGATCGCCGTGTCAAATTTCGAGAACACCGTCTCGCCCAGGCGCGGCGATTGCAGAAGGCGGATATTCATCATCTTGTCCACGCGGTAGTGCTTGATGCACTGCAGCGTCTCGTCGTACGCCACAAGATAGTAGTTCTCATCGTCCCACGTCAGCGCCCACGGGCTGCATATATACTCCGCGCCGTCGCGCCGCAGCACGCGCTCGCCGTGCAGTCCCCATGAAAAATAGCGGAACGCGATCTGCACGTTTTGCGAAATGGCGCTGTGGATGAAGTCCACGTTATAATAGATGCTCTCGTTCATGGTCTTGATGCGGTTCTGCACAAAGACCTGCCGCTGCAGCTGCGTCCCCTGATGCCGGCTGGCAAGATTCTCGATTTTGGCGATCAGCTCCAGACTCTTCCTGGTCGTGATGAACTTTGACGACTGCACCGCGTCCACCAGCAGTTTCAACTCCGGCAGCGAAAAATCGCGCTCGGCAATATAGTACCCGACCGCGCGGTCCGGCGTCGTCCCGATCTCCACACCGAACGTACGCAGCGCCTCCAGATCGTCATAGATGCTCTTGCGCTCGGCGGAAACGCCGTATTCCCGGAGCATCTCGATGAGCTGTGCCATCGTCAGCGCATGATCCTCGTCTGTATTTTCTGTCAGGATCTTCAAAAGATACAGAATCTTGAGCTTTTGGTTCTGCTGTTTTGCCATGTGCAGGCTCCTTATTCAAGAATCTCGTCGTGGAATCCGCATTTGAGCAGATAGCGGTACGGCATGAGCACGGAAACAAAGATCGGATAGCATACGTCCGACATGGTCTGCAAAACGCCGGGCAGCGGCGTATGCGTAAAATCGGGAACCGTGGTCGCAACCGTCACGGCCAACTCGATCACAAAGTAGAAAAGCAGATATTTGATGTTGTAGACCAGATACTTTGCGGCGTGCCCCTTTGTCATGCGGAAAGACTCGCCGACGCAGGAAAAGATGCTGCATGACCGGCCGGTAATATAGGCGTTCATATAGAAATCCCAGCGCAAATACAGCCATATTCCCAGCGGCAGCAGGACGACCGACACCACGCAGAACGTGATGAGCAGCGTCGTCAGCAGCGTCGTCACAAACAGCTTGAGGATATCCACCGCGGCGAAGGGCGCGGCCTTGTCCCGATCCCGGTACCAGACCAGCACCAGAACCGTGGACAGCGCCGTTTGCAGCACCAGACGGATCACACCAAGCACGTAGTCTGCCGCAGCAAGATCCGCCTCAATCAGCACGCCGGACAACGCCTGCTCGCCGAACGTGAGCACCAGCATCGCGGCAATCATGCCGAGAATCAGCCAGGGCTTTCTTTTCATAAAAGCGAGAACGCGTGAAAAAGCCTTTTTGGTCATGAACAGATCCTTTCGCTTTGCATTACATGCTCTCCGGAACGGTAATCTTGAGCATGGTCAGGATGTTTTTGATGGTGTCGCGCACGCATGCGCACAGGTACAGCCGCGCCTGCATGAGCGCTTCGTCCTCGACGGACACGCGGCAGGCGTTGTAGAATTTGTGGAACAGCGACGCCAGGTCGATCGTGTAGCGCGTGATGCGCGCGGGGTCGTAATTCTTTGCCGCCGTGATGATTTCGTCCGTCAGCGACGCCAGATGGCGGATCAGCTCCCGCTCCTCGGGCGCATCCAGACGCTCAAGCTCGTCCATCGTACACGCACGCGGCGTGACGCCCTGCTCGGCGAGCTTGCGGAAGATGCTGCAAATGCGCGCGTGCGCGTACTGGCAGTAATAAACAGGGTTCTGCGCGCTCTGCTCGACGGCCAGATCGAGATCAAACTCCATCTGTGAGCCGGGCTCGCGCATGTTGAACAGGAAGCGTACCGCGTCGATCGGAATGTCGTTCAGAAGATCGGTCAGCGTGATCGCCTTGCCCGTGCGCTTGGACATACGCACCACTTCGCCCCCGCTCATCAGACGCACAAGCTGCATGAGAATCACGTCCAGCCTGTCCGGATCGAGACCGATGGCCTCGAGCGCGCCCTTCATGCGAGCCACATGACCGTGGTGATCCGCGCCCCAGATGTCGATGGCCTTGTCGAATCCGCGCACCTGCAGCTTGTTGCGGTGGTAGGCGATATCGGCCGCAAAATAGGTGGGATTGCCGTTGGAGCGCACAAGCACTTCGTCCTTTTCGCCGCCATGTTCGGTCGCTCTGTACCAGAGCGCGCCGTCCTTTTCGTACGTCAGGCCCTTATCGCGCATGAGCTGAATGGTATCGGCGACTTCGCCCTTGTGCAGCTCACTTTCAAAGAACCACTTGTCATAAACGATACGGTACTTCGCCACATTTTCCTGCATGAGCGCAATGTTTTTCGGCAGCGCGAAATCCACCAGCGCCTTGCGGCGGACTGCCTCGTCCTGCGAAAGATAACGGTCGCCGTATTCGGCGGCAAACGCAGCCGCATGCTCCTTGATATCCTCGCCGTGGTAGCTGTCCTCCGGCATCTCAACCGCGTCCTCCCCCTCGAAGATCTGGCGGTAGCGGATATCGAGCGACAGCGCGAATTTCTCGATCTGGTTACCCGCGTCGTTGACGTAAAACTCCCGGTACACATCGTAGCCGGCAGCGTCCAGAACGGCGGCCAGGCAGTCGCCCAGCGCACCGCCGCGCGCGTTGCCCATGTGCATCGGACCGGTGGGATTGGCAGAGATAAACTCCACGTTGATTTTTTTGCCGCGGCCGTAGTCCGAGCGGCCGTATGCGCCGCCCTTTTCGCGGATATCGCGCAGGATCGCCGCATAGTACGAGTCGGCAAGATAGAAATTCAGGAAACCCGCACCCGCCGTTTCGCAGCGCGCGAGGAACGAACCTTCCAGATCCATGTGTGCAAGGAGCGCATCCGCGATCTGCCGCGGCGCACGGTGAAAATCACGCGCCCATGCCATCGCCGCATTGGACGAAAAGTCGCCGTTTTTGCGGTCGCCCGGCACCTCGATGATGAAATCGCCCGTCGCGGTCGTCGGCAACGTGCCGTCGGCCATTGCGCGGCCGGCAGCTTCGAGGATCTTTTCGCGGATATCCGCGCGTATCTGTTTAACAATCAGGGACATTGGGGTTGGCCTCCTTGAAGAAAATGTTCATTTCGTTTTCGGTGCTGTTTGCGGCGTTGAAATCGATCGTATAGCGGAACGCAAGCGCGCCGCACGCCTCGTCCGGCAGCACACGCGATGTGATCTGCTTGGCATAGACGCCGAGAATGAATCCGCCGTACGGCGTGTCGTAATGGCAGTTGTGCCGCTTGTGATGCTCCAGAATCAGCTCCGCCGTGCTCGAGCCGGTACGCACCAGCGTGATGCGCCGCTCGCCCTCGACGTGCAGCGTCGTCACGCAGTCGTGCAGCGCGTCGTCCTGCTCGGCGTAAGCAATATAGTAGTCGTCCGGCGTACCCTCAAAAGTACCGGTCGTCATCAGCTCCGAGCTGTCCGCTTCGCCGTCCTGGACGTGCCTGTCCTGTATGGTCAGAATAATATCCCGTTTCTGCATGGTCAGCTCCACTTTTCCATCGCCAGTTCCAGCAGACGATCCACAATCTCGCCGTAGGTCATGTCCGCCGCCATCAGCATTTTGGAATACATACTGATCGACGTGAAGCCCGGAATGGTGTTGATCTCGTTGAAAAGCACCTTGCCGTCGCGCCGGCGCAGGAAGAAATCCACGCGCGACAGACCCGTGCAGCCGAGCGCGGTATAAATGCGGCGCGCCAATGCGCGCACGGTATCAGCCGCTTCGTCCGGCACGCGCGCCGGAATCTGAATCTCGCTGTCTTCCGCGATATATTTCGCCTCGTAGTCGTAAAAATCATTGCACGGCACGATCTCGCCCACCATCGGTGCGAGCGGCTCGTCGTTGCCGATCACGGCACATTCGAGCTCGCGCCCGTCGATGCCTTCCTCGAGCACCAGCTTGTCGTCCTGCGCAAAGCCGATCTGCATCGCGCTGTCCAGCTCCTCCGGCGCGCACACCTTTGTGACGCCAACGGAAGAGCCGGCGTTGGCGGGCTTAACAAACAACGGATAGCCGAGTGTGTCGGCACACTTCGCGCGGAACGCATCGGGGTCTGCCGCATATTCCGCACGGCGCACGGCAAGCCACTTAGCCTGCGGCACGCCGATATGATCGGCGATGGTGTTGGACACAGCTTTGTCCATACCCATGGCGGAAGAGAGCGCGTCGCAGCCGACAAACGGAATGCCCGCAAGCTGCAAAAACCCCTGCATCGTGCCGTCCTCACCGTTTTTACCGTGCAGGACGGGGAACACCACGTCCACGCGCACGTTCTCACAGCCGCTCTCGCGCAGGATCGTGATCCCGTGCACGCTGCGGTCGGGCGATAGTACGGCAGGCGTCTGGCACGCGGTATCCGAAAGCCAGGAGCCATCCTCAATTTTTTCTGTATCTCCGGTGTATAAAAGCCAGCGGCCGTCCTTTGTGATACCGAGCGCAGAGACGTCCCAGCGCGTACGGTCGACATTGCGGATCACCGCCGCGGCAGAACGCAGGGACACCTCATGCTCTGAAGAAACGCCGCCGAAAAGAATCAATACATGCTTCATCTCATTTACCTCACTGATACGATTACAAATAATAATTTTACCATAGCTTTTGATGGCCGTCAAGAAAATCTATGCAAAAAAACACCGATTCTTGACCTTTCGGACAAAATATGGTACGCTGTTGGCAAAGGAGGATGCGGCATGAAACGAAATCGGGTTCTTCTGTTTGCGCTTTGTATTCTGTTTGCTCTGCGCCCGCTCCCGGCCGCTGCGCTGGACTATTCCGGTTCCGCGTCCTGGGCATCCGGCAAATACGCCGCCGCGCTGCAGAACGTCACGCTGACAGGCAATGCGCGCGCGGACATCACAGCGATTGCGCACAGCCAGATTGGCTATCAGGAGGGTGGCAATTCCTCGCAGCTCTCCGGCGAGATCAAGGGCAGCGGCAACTACACGGAGTACGGCCGCTGGTACGGTTTGCAGGACATGTGGTGCGCCATGTTCGTGTCGTGGTGCGCCTTTAATGCGGGTGTGCCGACTTCTGTTGTGCCGAAGCATTCCTTCACCGTGTCGGGGCTGAACCAGTTTATCGCGTGGGGCAGAGCGCATACGCGTGCCGAAGCCGCCGCCGGCGTCTATACGCCGCAGGCAGGCGACATCATCTATTTCAAATCCTCCCGCAACCAGAATAAGACCAACCATGTGGGCATCGTGACCGGCTATTCCGGCTCGACCGTGTACACCATCGAAGGCAACACCAGCTCCGCCGAGATTTCGACCAACGGCGGCGCTGTATGCGCCAAATCCTACAGCATCACGAATACATACATCGTGTACATCTGCTGCCCGGATTATACGGGAACGGGCGACACACCGCAGCCCTCCGGCGCATATTTCCCCGCTTGCGGCGCATCCTGCACGACAATCACGCAGGGACTGGGCGACATCGGCGTCGACGCCTCTTATGCGAACCGCAAGGTCATTGCCGCCGCCAACGGCATGAGCGACTACAGCGGTACGGCAGAGCAGAACACCGCGCTGCTCGACCTGCTCAAGGCCGGCCGGCTCATCAATCCGGACGGTGCGCCGCAGGTGCCGCAGGCCGTATACTTCCCGGCATGCGCCGCGTCCTGTACGGCGCTTGCCGCCGCGCTCGAATCGGTCGGCGCGGACGGCAGCTATGCTTATCGCAAGCAGATTGCCGCCGCCAACGGCATAGACGACTACAGCGGTACGGCAGCGCAGAACAATGCCCTGCTCGACCTGCTCAAGGCCGGCAGGCTTATCAATCCGGACGGCGAACCCGATACGCCGCAGGCCGTATACTTCCCGGCATGCGCCGCGTCCTGTATGGCGCTTGCCGCCGCACTCGAATCGGTCGGTGCGGACGGCAGTTATGCCTACCGCAAACAGATCGCCGCAGCCAACGGTATCGAAAACTACAGCGGCACGGTCGACCAGAACAACACGATGCTCGCGCTGCTGAAAGCGGGCACGCTGAAAAGGCCGGCGGACAACGCGGCTGCCGTCACCTATTTCACCGCATGCGAGAGCACGTATACGTCGCTTGTCGACGCGCTGCGCTCCATCGGCACGGACAGCTCGCTCGCCTACCGCAAAGAGATTGCCGCCGCCAACGGCATTGCCGATTACACCGGTACGGCCACGCAGAATACGCAGATGCTCGACCTGCTCAAAGCAGGTATGCTTATCATCCCGGGCACAGCGGGAGAGAGCGCATGCGGCTGCGGGAGCGCATATACCGAGCATGTGATTCTCGCCGAAACGTGCACCGAAGCCGGTACGGAATACGACCGCTGCACCAAATGCGGCGCCGTTTCCAACCGCGTAACAATTCCCGCCGTCGGCCACACCTATGTGCATACGCAAACGGACGCGACCTGCACCGAAGCGGGCGCGGACATCTATACCTGCCCGTGCGGCGACGCATATTCGACGCCCATTGCACCGCCCGGTCACGACTTTGACGCTTCCGTCTCCGAAAACGTTACAATTGCGAACGGGACAAAAACCGTCCGATGCAGCCGCTGCGACGCAAGTCTCACGAATACGCCGGGCGACGTGAACCGCGACGGCAGCGTTGATCTGCGGGACGTCGTCCTGCTGCAGCGCATGCTGGCCAACTGGAACGTTTCCGCCGACAAAACGAACGCCGACGTCAACGCCGACGCATCGGTCGACCTCAGGGACGCCGTGCTGATCGCGCGCCATCTCGCAGGCGGATGGAATGTCACGCTGCTGTTTGCGCTGTAATGAATTGTATATAATTCACACGGCAGAAATCCTTGAAATATAAGGATTTCTGCCGTGCTTTTTGTCGTTTTTCGCTTCTTTCAATTCTTTTCAATAATTAGTTTTTTCAATTATGTATCTGATATTGTGCACCTTTATGGTACACGGCAAAAGATTGCTTTGCTGAAAACTCAAGACGACTTTGTCGTCTTGAACAGTGAACGAAACAGCTCAATCAAAGGCTCCCTTGTGTAAAGGGAGCTGGCATGCGACAGCATGACTGAGGGATTGTTGCCTTTTTGATGATATCCGATGTGACAACCCCTCCGAGCGCCTTTCGGCGCCCACCGTCTCGCCTGCCGGCTCGGTCGGCGCTTC